>JAPLMM010000117.1 GCA_026387035.1 Planctomycetota bacterium | reverse complement strand
ATTTAGCCGCCCACCTTGGTGGGCGCGTGCCGTTGCGGCGCGGCGCGCGGGTCGTGCACATTTAGAATAACGCGCCCAGTAAACTGGGCGGCTAAATGTGGGCGCGGTGATGGTGGCGTGGGCGCGCGGGTCGTGCACATTTAGAATAACGCGCCCAGTAAACTGGGCGGCTAAATGTGGGCGCGGTGATGGTGGCGTGGGCGCGCAGGATGCGAACGTTTAGCCGCGACCCGACTTGTCCGGCGTAGCCTGTAGGGCGAAGCCGGACGGGGAGCGCGTTTGTGAAAGGGGAAGCGCCATGACGAAAGATCGGCGCAACCTGAACCACCTCGGCCCCGACGGCGGAGCGCGCATGGTGGACGTCGGAGCGAAAGCCGTCACGCGCCGGTCGGCCTCGGCCGAGGCGTACGTGACCGTCGGTCCCGAAATCGCCGAACGCCTGCGCCGCGAAGGGGGCCTCGCGAAGGGCAACGTTCTGGAAACCGCGCGCCTGGCCGGCATCGCCGCCGCCAAGCAGACGCCCGCCCTCATCCCCCTCTGCCACCCCATCGCGCTGGACGCTGTCGAGGTCGAAGCGCTGCTCGATGGCGAGCGAGTCCGCATCCGCACCCGCGTCCGGGCCGAGGCGAAGACCGGCGTCGAGATGGAGGCGCTCACCGCCGCCGCCGTCGCCGCACTCACCGTGTACGACATGGTCAAGTCCGCCGGCAAAGGGATCGAGATCGGTCCCGTGCGGCTCGTTGAGAAGGAAGGCGGCAAGTCGGGCCGATGGACCCGCGAGGAGCCCGGCGATGCCGCGCGCTAAAGCCCTCTGCATAGGCCCGAAGAAGGGCGAGCCCAAGCGTCCTGTCCCCGAGGCGCGCTTCCGCGCCGGCCACGGCATCGAGGGCGACGCCCACGCGGGACCCGGGCACCGCCAGGTCAGCCTTCTGGCCGATGAGGACATCGAGACCGTCCGCCGCGCGGGGCTGCCGGACGTTCTCCCCGGCGCGTTCGCTGAGAACGTCGTCCTCTCGGGCCTCGACCTCGGCGCCGTCGGCCTCGGGACGCGCCTCCGCCTCGGCGAGGACGTCGTCCTTGCCGTCACGCAAATCGGAAAGGTCTGCCACGCCCCCTGTGAGATCGCCCGCGTGACCGGCGACTGCATCATGCCTCGCCTCGGCCTATTCGCGCGCGTCGAGAAGGGCGGCTCTGTCCGCCCCGGCGACGAAGCGGAACTGGTCGCCCGCGTCCCGCGCGAGCGCCTCCAGGCCGTTGTCCTCACGGTCAGCGACCGCTGCTCGCGCGGCGAGGCGGCCGACACGGCCGGCCCGTCCGTCGCGCGGCTCCTGGAAGAACGCCTCGGCGCGCACCTCTACCGCCTGGAGGTCATCCCCGACGAGGCCGATCGCATCGCCGAACGCCTGAAGCACTACGCCGACGGCCACTCGATTGACCTCGTGGCGACGGTCGGCGGGACGGGCTTTGCCCCGCGCGACGTCACGCCGGAGGCGACCCGCGGCGTCGTGGAGCGCCCGACGCCGGGCCTCGACGAGGCGATGCGCGCCGCCTCGCTCGCCAAGACGCCGCACGCTGCTCTCTCTCGCGGCTCATCCGGCATCCGCGGCACGACGCTCCTGCTGAACCTGCCCGGCTCCGAACGCGCCGCACGCGAGAACCTGGAGGCGATCCTCGAGGCGCTCGGCCACGGCCTGGCGAAACTGCGCGGCGACGCGAGCGACTGCGGACGCCCCCCGAAGGACGCGCCCCATGCGCCCCGCTGACCTTCCTATCCTGGCGATCGGCGGCTCCCACGACGCCGGCAAGACGACCCTCCTGGAGGCACTCGTCCCGATGGTGGCGGCGCGCGGGCTGGCCGTCGCCGTCGTGAAGAGCGCCGGCAGCCGGATCGAGGTGGACCGCCCGGGCAAGGACAGCGACCGCCTCTTCCGCGCGGGGGCCGACGTCTTCGTCCGCGGAAAGGCCGAAGGCTTCGTCCGCACCCGTCCGGCCGAGGAGGACCGGACGGCGTCCGACCTCGCCGCCTTGGCGCGGCTCTACGACCTGGTGCTCCTGGAGTGCCGCTCGCCCATGCCGTGCGCGACGGTCTGGCTCCTCGGCGAAGGCGAGAGCGATCCGCCCGCCGAGGCCGCCGACGTCCTCGCCGCCCTCCCGCGCGGGCCCGAACGAGCCGAAACCGTTTACGGAATCCTGGATCGCTGGCTCCCCGAGCAGTGGCTTCGGACGCCCGTCTATGGCTGCGTCCTCATCGGCGGCCGAAGCAGCCGCATGGGCGCGCCCAAGCATCTCCTTCGGTCGGCCGGCCGGACGTGGATCGAGCGAGCGGTCGCCGCCATGAGCCGCGTCTCCCGTCGCGTCGCCGTCGTCGGCGCGGGCGAACTGCCCGATGCGCTGGCCGGCGTCGCGCGCCTGCCGGATGTCCCGGATGCCGAGGGGCCGATGGCCGGCATCTTGGCCGCGATGCGGTGGGCGCCCTGGGCGTCGTGGCTGGTGGCGGCGTGCGATTTGCCGAACCTCTCCGCGGAGGCGCTCGAGTGGCTCCTTGCGACGCGCGCTGCCGGCGTCTGGGCGACGGTCCCGCTTCTTGCGGGCGCGCGGGGCGTCGAGCCGCTCCTGGCGCACTACGATTTTCGCGCGGGGGCGATCCTCGAGCGTCTCGCCGCCGCCGGCCGCTTCGCGCCCTCGCTCGTGGCGGAGCATCCCAAGGTCGCCGCGCCGACGCCGCCGTCGCACCTCGCGCCCGCCTGGGACAACGTGAACGCGCCCGATGATTTGGGGCCCGGGCAAGAGCGTCTAACAAAACGATCATGAGGGGGTGGCACTGGCGGCTTGCCCGCCAGTGCATACCTTCTCTTGTCACGCACTGGTGGACAAGCCACCAGTGCCACACATTTTGTTGGAACTTCTTAGAATCGGGGGTCGATCGGATAGGCTTCGACGCGCGTCCCCGCGGGGTGCGTTCCCGGCTCGAGCGCCAGGAGCGCGTCGGCGCGCGAAAAGCCGACGAGGTCCGCCGACCCGCGCGTTTCGATTACCTCGGCCGCCCACATCTCGCCTTCGCGCCGCAGGACGGCGGGGACGAACGCCGTGCGGCCGCCGCGGACTTTCACCGGAGCGGCGAGCGTCGCCGTTACCGTCGGCGGCGCGGGGTCCGCTCGGCCCATCATCTTCCGAAGCGCCGGCAGCACGAAAAGGTGAAACCCCACGATCGTGGAAACCGGGTTGCCCGGCAGCCCGAACACGAGGCCCCGGCCGTGCGTGGCGAAAAGGGTCGGCTTGCCGGGCTTCATCCGCACCGTCGCGAAATGAATCGTGACGCCCAGGTCCCGCAGGACCTTCGGCACGAGGTCCCATTCGCCGACGCTGACGCCGCCAGAGACGAGCAGCACGTCGCGCTTGAGGCCGCGGGCGATTCTATCGCCCAGGTGGTCTAAAGTGTCGCGCGCGACGCCGAGGCTCTCGGCCCCGACGCCGGCGCGCCGGCAGCAGGCGAGCAGGCTCCAGGAATTCGCATCGCGAATCTGCCCCGGGCCGGGAACCGTCGAGACGGACACCAGTTCGTCGCCCGTCGCGAGGACGGCGACCGTCGGCCGGCGGACGATGCGGACCCGCTCGCGCCCGACCGACGCCAAAAGGCCGATCTCGGGCGGGCGAAGGACGCGGCCGACCTCGAGCACGGTCTCGCCCTTGCGAACGTCCTCGCCGCGGACACAGATGTTGCGGCCGGGGTCCGTCCGCAGAATCCGGACGCGCCCATCGGGCAGCGCCTCGGTGTCTTCGACCTTGACCACGCGGTCGGCGCCCTCCGGCACGGGGGCGCCCGTCATGATCTTGGCGCACGTGCCGCCTTGGATTGGCCGCGTCGGGGCCGTCCCCGCGGGCAGCGATTCGACGACCGCCAGGTCCGCGGGCAGGCGCGCGAGGTCCGCGGACCGGACCGCGTAGCCGTCCATCGCGCTCTTGTCGAATGGCGGCAGGTCCGCGTCGCTCGCGACGGATTCGGCGAGGACCGCGCCGTCCGCTTCCGGCAGGGGAACCTCCACCGCCTCCAGCCGCGGCGATTTCTCAAGGACGATCCGAAGGGCCTCGGCTGGCTCCATCATGGCGACGCACCTCCGGAGACATCGGTTGTCATTTGCGGTCCGGTGCCTCGGCTGGTCCGAACCGCCAGGCGGCGGTGTACACGTTCATCCGGTCGCCGCGCGCGAAGCCGACGACGGCCGCGTCGGCCGACCGCCCTAACTCGATCGCCCGCGACGTGACGGCGCCTCGGCTGACGACGGCAGGGATTCCCGCGCGAACGGCCTTGGCGACGATGTCGGAACTGGCGCGGCCGGTTGTCAGGATCGCGAGGTGCGCGAGGTCCATCCCTTGCCGCAGCGCCGCCCCGACGGCCTTGTCCACGGCATTGTGCCGGCCGATGTCTTCCGCGAATGCGAGGATCGCGCGGCCGTCGGTCAGCGCCGCGGCGTGGACGCCGCCCGTCTCGCGGAAAAGGACCGAGGTCTGGAGGAGGTCTTTCATCCGCGCCAGGACGTCTTCGGGTGAGAATCGCGCGTCGCTCGCCAGGCGGGGCAGGGCGTCCGCCTCGGCCGACGCGCCGCTCCCGCACCCGCTGCTCGTGGCCACACGCTCGCGGAAAAGCACCAGCCGGTCCGGGTCCACGTCGGCCCGGACCTCGATGCGCCCGCCGTCCGGCGCGACGCGGCACTCGGCAATCGCGCGGGGGCTCTCGATGAGGCCTTCGGTCCGGAGGAATCCGACGGCCAGGTCCTCGAGCCGCTGGGGCAGGCACTGAATGCGGACGAGCACGCGGCCGCTCAGGACCAACTCGACCGCGCGTTCCACGATGACGGTGTCGGACTCGCCGGCCGCGCCGACGCGCCACACGCGCTCGGAGCGGACACGGTCCTGGGAAGGCTCGGAATCGGTCATGGCTCGGCTGCGTCCGAAGGTTCGACCCGCACCGCACAGACCTTGAACTCGGGGATCTTCGCGACGGGGTCGAGCGCGGCAATGGTCAGACGGTTGGCGGGCGACTCGCGGTAGTGGAAGGCGAGGAAGAGCGTCCCCGGCGCGACGCGGTCGGTCACGCGGGCCTGGATGGTGATCTCGCCGCGGCGCGAGGCGACGCGCACGGGCTGGGAGTCGGCGACGCCGAGGCGCGCCGCGTCCTGGGGATGAATCTCGATCGCCCCGACCGACACCAAACGGTCGAGGACCTCCGAGCGGCGCGACATCGTCCCCGTGTGGAAGTGCTGGAGGATGCGGCCCGTCGAAAGGAGGAAGGGGAACTGGGCGTCGGGCAACTCTTTCGGCGGAATGAATTCGACGGCGTGGAACTTCCCCCGTCCCCGCGTGAAGCGGTCCTTGTGGAGGATCGGTGTGCCTGCATGGCCCGGGTCGGGGCAGGGCCACTGGAGGCCGCCT
>JAPLMM010000116.1 GCA_026387035.1 Planctomycetota bacterium | reverse complement strand
TGGCCGCCGTCTGGGCCGCATGGGACCCGGAGCCGACTTCGAGGTTGATATCCGGCTCGGGAATCTCCAGTTGCCGGAAGAACAGGTCGCTCATCCGCTCGTCGTAATGCTGGCCGGTGTGGACCAGGAGCGGCTGGATGTCCGGATACGCCGCGTAGGCCCGCATCAGCGGGGCGATTTTCATAAGATTCGGCCTGGCGCCGACAATGTTGAGGATGCGCATCGCGCGACTCCCCCTAGGACAGTTTGCCGATGAGGTGAGGACCGCGGTCTCGGACCGCACCGAGCGCCAGCCGCCGCCACACGGCGACCATCGGACGGTACTGCGGACCGTCCGGTCGCCTATCGGGCACGCAACCGCCCGGTGCCGGCGTACGTAGAAACCTCAGCGGGGCGGTACGGCTTGCCTGCCTCATCAGAATTCTCCCCCTTGAAGAACGCGAGTCAGGGACCTGGGGCCTCTGGCTCGGTTGTGCGATGAACGGCGACCGAACTCGCGACGTATGGGCGAATGGCCGCGACTCCCACGCATCGGCCCCGCCACATAAGGAGAACTCGAGAGCGGCAACCGCTGCGAGCGTGCGATAGTATAAATCATTGTCCCCCCAAATGCAAACCGGTGGTTCGGTAGATGCTGTCAAGAAGTCCGTGTAAATTCGGGTCGAGGTCGCGTAGGGTGCAGTACAAACTCCATTTATTCCGCCATCACTTCGCCAGCCTCTGCGCCAATCACCAGGTGGCGTACCGGAAGGCCCTGGCGTGGCTCGGGCACAGTTCATCCGAGATGCTGGACCTGTACTACCACCTGCGCGACGAGGACAGCAGGCAGGCGATGATGGCCCTGGCTGGAGAGGAAAAAACCGTCGAGGAGGAGGCGCTGGTCTCTTGCCTTCCTGAGGGCAATTTGAGGGCAACGGGCCGGTCAAGAATCGAGAAAACGCTGCAAGTCCCGGAGGTTCAGGAACTTGTAGCGTGCCTTTCAGATATGGCGGAGAGGCCGGGATTCGAACCCGGGGTACCCTTGCGGGCACACACGGTTTCCAACCGTGCCCAATCGGCCGCTCTGGCACCTCTCCGCGCGGGGACGTCGGCCGTCGAGACGGTGGCGAGGATACCGCGGGGATGCTGGCGCGTCAAGGCGGGGGGATAAACATTGCGGATTGCGGATTTCGGATTGCGGATTTGACAGCAACGGATGCACGGCGAAACAAGCGCGGCGGCGGGCTTTAACGGCACCCGGCGCGACGGGGCTCAGGGGGCGGGCGGTTCCTGCTTGCGGAAGCGGCCCTCGGATCGGAGGCGTTCTTCCTCGACGAGTTCTCTCCACGCCCCGGGCTCGACGTCGGCGATCCACTCGGTGGAAATCCGGTCGTAGTCCACGCGGTACACCAGGAAGGCGTTCTCGGGCAATGGCTGTCCGGTCGGCGGATAGACGCGCTCCAGGTACGGTCGCTCTGCAAGCGTGTCAAGCCACGACTGCGGGTAGCCCGTGGGCTCGATGTCGGGGGACCAGTTTTTGATGCGGCGCGTCGGATGGATGGCGATGTATTGGATCTCGAAGTAGCGGAGGACGCGGGTCTGGTTGCGCTCGGTGGTGCCGAAGAAGTAGCGAGGGACGGCGGCGGCCCAGATGATCGGCCGGCCCGTCAAGGCCATCAGGCTCTCCTCGTTGTAGAGGATGCGGGCGTCCTCGGGGGTGTAGAGGCGGATCCAGGTGTAGCCGGCCTCGGTTTCGGGCGACAGGCGCCTCAGTTTCCACCAGACGTAGGGCGGGACGGAGAGGAGTTGCCCGGCCATGGCCAGGAGGAGGACGACGGCGGCGGCCCGGCCGATCCATCGGCTGCCCCCGGTGCGGCGAAGGGTCAGCCGGCTCAAGGGGCGCGCCGCCAGCAGCGAGAGCATCAGCGTCGCCGGGTGCAGGTACCGGACGTCGTAGGCGCGGCGGAGCATGACCACGTAGGCCGCGATGTAGGCGAACAGGGGGAGCGCTGCGACGAGCGTCCAGGCGCCGATGGAGTCGGGCAGGCGCGCCAGCGCGCCCAGCCGGCGCCGCAGGAGGTCCCGGACGAAGTCGCGTGCGCTCCGCCAGGCGGCGTACACCGCCGTCGCCGACCCCAGGACCGCGATCACCAGGCCGCTCGCGCCGAACATCGACAGCACCGCCAGGGGGTTTCCGATGCTGAGGGGCACGGCACTCATCTTCGGGGACGGCAGGTTAAGGCCCGGGAACGAGAGCGGCGTCGCATAATAGCGGATCATGACCGGCTGGCCGAAGTGTTCCATGTGCCAGATCATGTCGGGCACGAGCATCGCGATTCCGACGGCGAGGGCGACGGCCAGACGGAGAAGGCGTGCGGGCCAGGTGTCGCCGGGGCGGAGGATCGCCGCCGCAAGGATCGGCGGGATGAGGACGGTGGCGACGGGCGACTTGGTGAGGAACATGGCGGCGAGGGCCAAGCCGAGGACCGCGCCCAGGCACGCCGCCGACCACAGTCCGCGACCGGAGAGGACGCACGCCATCGCCGCCGCCGTGAAGGCCAGCAGCGGTATCTCCTGGTAGAACACCATGCCGAAGAGGACGTTCATCGGGATCGTGAGCGCAAGGGCCCAGGCCCAGAGGGCGGCCCGGTGGCCGCCGAGCGCCCGGCCGGCCAGGTAGGTCGCGATCCCCAGCAGGAAGACGAACGACGCGTGGTAGAGTTGGGCGCCCACGAGCGAGGTGTAGCCGACCGCGCGCCAGAAGACGGCCAGCCCCATGTGCCAGAGGCACGCGTCATAGTAGGGGACGGCGCCGGGGCCTTCCTTGAAGAAGGCGGGGTCGTGGTCGACGCGCCAGGTCATCGTGAGGAAGTCGCGCAAGGAGTGGGTCTGGTCGAGGGCGGTCCAGTAGTTGGCGGCGCGTCGGAAGTGGCGGGCTTCGTCGCCGATGATCGGTTTGGTGCCGATCGTCCAGGCTGCCAGGTACGCGCAGACGCCGGCCGTCGCCAGCACCACGAGGGCCAGGCGCCGCCTCGAGACGCCGGGCGAATCCGGAACCGTCGGGGGGGCGTCGGTCATTCGGGGGCTCCGGGGGCGGGCTCGGGCCGTGGGGCCTCGCCCGGCCGCGCGAGGCGTTTCCACTCCTCCGGCATGCGGTCCTCGTCCACCGAGTAGAGGAGGAAGCCGTCGCTGTCGTACACTTTCGTCAGGTAGGACCGGCCGTCGAGCGTCGCGATCCAGTCTTCGGGGTAGGCGGCGGGAATCTCTCGCGGGTCGCTGGTGGGCATTCGGCGCGTCGGGTGGACGGCTATATAGCGGACGTCGGCCGACAGCAGGAGCAGGGCTTGCGTCTCAGCGTCCACGTTGAACAGGGTCCGAGGGCTCAGCGCGCCCCAGATGATCGGCCGGCCGGTCACCGAGTAAAGGCTTTCTTCGATGTAGAAGATGCGGGTCTCGGGCGGGGTGTTTCGGGCGATCCAGTCGAAGGCCTTGGCGACGGCCGGTTCGAGGGAGCGCTTCTGCCGGACCCCCCACGGGACGACGAGGAACTGGCCCGCCGCCGCCAACGCCAGCCCCGCCGCCCCCACCCGCTTCCACGAGAACCCTCGCGGACGCCGCCATGGCAGGCGGACGGAGGCGAGCGGCCCGGCCACGAGGAGCGCGGCCGGAAGGACCATCGGATAAAGGTACCGGACGTTGTAGGCGTGGCGGAGGAAGATGAAGAAGGCCGCCAGGAACGCGAGGATCGGCAGGCCGAAGAGGAGAGCGGCTTGCAGTTGCGGCGGGGGTTCCGGGCCCTTGCCGAAGAGGCGGCGTGCCGCAGCCCACACGGCCGCGGGGAACCGCGCCAGCGCCAGGCCGACCGCCCAGGGGAGGATCACCAGGCCCGTCGCGCCGAGCAGTTGGCCGGCCGCCAGCGGCTCCAGGATGCCGTGAGTCTCCCAGGGGCGTGCGGCCGGGGGAACGTTGCCCATGCGGTCGCCGACGGCCTTGGGGAACGGGACGAACCGCGGGTTGCCGCGAAGCAGCGGCCGGCCGAAGTGCTCCGTCTGCCAGGCCAGTTCCGGCCCCATCAGGAGCGCCAGCACGAGGGCCGCCATCGCCAGCCGCACCAGCCTCTCGCGCCACCGGTCGCCCAGGTACACGACCGCCACGGCGAACAGGGGCGCCACCAGGGCGGTCGCGCTGCCGAGTTTCATCAGGCACGCCAGTCCGAGGGCGGCGCCGAAGGGGACGGCCCAGCGGCGCAGGAGGAAGTAGAACGCCATCGCCGCGCAGGCGAGCATCGGCACTTCCATGTAGAACGCCATGCCGCCCAGCACCGTTGTCGGGACCGAGAGCACCAGGGCCCAGGCCCAGGCCGCCCCTCGCGGCCCGTAAAGTTGCCGTGCCGCTAGGTACGTGAAGACGCCCAGCAGAAAGGGGAAGGAGGTGTGGTACACCTGGGCCGACGCGACGCCCGGCCCGCCCGTCAGCCGCCACAACTGCGCGAGCGTCAGGTGCCACAGGCACGGGTCCCAGTAGCCGATGTAGCCGACGCGATCCGGCGGATAGAGGGGGTCGTAGGGGATCCGCCAGCCCTCGTGGTAGTAACTGATGGCGCGGCGGAGGTGGGAGGCCTCGTCGCCGATGATCGGCTGCGTGCCGGCCGACCAGGCGTAGAGCCAGACCGCCGCCACGGCGCTGGCGATGAGGAGGAGAGCCAGTTCGCGCCGCGCCAGAGGCGACCGTGGCGGGGCGTTGATCGTCGCGTCCATGGTGTGGCCATCTATAGCAGAAAGGCGCGGCGGCGGTAAGCCTTTTTTGGGCGAGCCGGATTTTGCGCCGCGCCTTGCTTATTGAACCCCCGGGGAATACACCGGGGGCGCCGTGTCGCCGCACGAGGCGCTTGACAGCGCGTCCCGCATTGCTACCTTGTAGTCGCGGCGGCGTGCGGCGTTCGCCGCCCGGCTTGCGCCTTCGTCCCGGCGCGCCGGGACTACGGCGGACAAGTGCCGGGCGCTATCGGTCTGTCTCGCGGCGAGGTGATGTTGAAAGGCACGGGAATGGCGGGGAACGTGGGCAATGCACTTCGCGTTCTGTTCTGGCGTGTGATGCTTCGGCTTCGCGGCGGCCGGCTCGGACGCCGGTGCGTCGTCGAGCGCAAGGTGTGCCTGGCGAGCCGGCCGGGGCATCCGGTCCTCGTGGGGGACGGGGTGCGCCTGGGGCGCGGGGCGATCCTCTCGACGGCGCGGACCGGGCGGATCGTCGTCGAGGACGGCGCGACGATCGGCGCGGGCGCCGTCGTGACGAGCGACGCCGAAATCCACATCGGCCCGGGGGCGGTCATCGGCCCGCACGCCGACATCGTGGACTTTAACCACACGTTCGACCGGATCGAGGAGTTGGTGGAGTTGCACCCGATCGAGGCCCGCCCGATCCGCATCGGGGCCCGCGCGTGTGTGGGCGAACGGGCCAAGGTGCTGTGCGGCGTGACGGTCGGCGACGGGGCCTGCGTGGAGGCGGGGTCGGTGGTGACGCGCGACGTTCCGGCGGGGGCCTCGGCGGGCGGCGTGCCGGCGCGCGTCCTCGCCCCGGCCGGCCGCGGCTGACGGGTTTGCGGCGAGGGCCCCATCCGCTATAATGCGCCCTTCGATGGCCGTGATTCTGACGGAGATTCCCATTGGCAGCCGAGGTCTGCAAGCGCCGGTCGGACGACGCCGAGGTTGCCGATTTCCTGGCCGGTCAGGACACCTACCTCTTTCAGGAGCCGGTCTGGGGCCAAGTCCTTTCCTCCCTCGGCCACGAGGCGGCCTACTATTGCCTCGAAGACGGGGGGCGGATCGTCCTGGCGCAGCCGGTGCTGCACATGCGGCTGGGGTTTTTCCACCTGCTGTACGGCGGGCTGCCGTACGGTTTCGCCGTCGGCGACCTTTCGCGGTACCAGGAACTAACGGCCGGAATGGCCCGCACGGCGCGCGCCGAGGGCGTTCACCGCATCCGCCTGAGCCGCTGCGCCTGTGACCCCGACATCACCCCTGCCGGCCACGTTCCCCAGGAACACCTCCAGCACGTGCTGCATTTCGGTGGGCGGTCGGAGGAGGAGGTGTGGCGGGATTTGAAGCGGCGGGTTCGGCACGATGTGCGCGTGGCGCAAGGGCGCGGGGTGGTTGTCAAGGATGCGGTCGGCGAGGCCGACCGCGACACCATCTTCCGCATGTACTGCCAGACGATGGCGCGGAACCGGACGTATATCGTCTGGCCGCGGGCGCTGATAGAAGAAGTCTGGCGGCTGCTGGTGGAGCCGGGCCGAGGCGAGATGATGATCTCCTGGCACGACGGCGAGCCGCTTGCCGCCATGATCACCTTCTACGACGGGCCTCGGTGCTTCGCGTTCCTCGGCGCTTCGAGCGGGACGAAGCGGAACCTTCGGCCGAATGACGCGCTCTTCTGGGAGGCGATGAAGCGGGCGATGGCGCGCGGATGCCAAGACTTCGATTTCATGATGTCCTCCCGCGACGATTGCGCGCTCATCGCCTTCAAGGACAAATGGGGGGCGACGCGCTATCCGTTTCTTTTTTTCGAGAAGGACCTGGCCTGGCTGCGGTGCTGGGTGTGGAACCTGGCGTTCCGGGCGGCGCGCACCCGGCCGGGAGGCGCGGTCCTGCGCTGGCTCCGGCGATAGGGTGAAACGGTGACGGAAACGAAGATCCAACTCGGCGCGGAGACTGGCCGGGCGACGCCTTCGCCCGCCTGGGCCGCAGGCATCATCGCGCTGGCGGCGGGCATCGTCCTGGCGGCGGGTCTCGCGAGCGACGTCGTCAAGGGCGACGAGGCCTATTACTCCATGTTTGCCGAGGCCTGGTACGACGCGGGACCGTTGCACCGGCCGGTGTATAACCCCCTGTATCCGTCCGGCGAGGCGGGCTACTACTACACGACGGAGCCGCTCTGGCCTTTTGTCTGCAGCCTGGTCTGGAACGTGACGGGGGTGCACGCGTGGTCGGCCCAGGCGCTCCAGGCGGGGTTCTACGCGCTGCTGCTGGCGGCGGTGTACGGGCTGGGGCGGGACCTCCTCGGTCCGCGGGGGGCGCTGGCAGCGCTCCTGGCGACCGTCGCTGTGCCGATGGTCGGCGCGTTCTCGGTGCTCCTGTACACGGACGTTCCGTCGGCGGCGCTGTCGGCGTGTGTGGCACTGGCGCTTTTGAGGAAACGGTTCCTCGCGGCGGGAGTGGTGATGGGTCTGGCGTACCTGACGAAGCGGAACACGGCGTTCCTGGCGCCGGCGTTTGTGGTCTGGGCGCTCTGGACCGAGGGTTCGGGGTGGCGCCGGTTGGGTCGGGTGGCGGCGTTTGTTGTCCCGGCCGTCCTGGTCACGCTGCCCGACTGGTTCTGGCGGACGGCCCACCTGCCTGCCATGTACGAACCGGTGTCCCTGTCTCACATTCTGCAGCGCCTGAAGACATTCTTCTCGGAGCAGGCACGGGTGACGCTGGGGAGCGGCGGCGACGCGGACGCCGCGACGGTCGCGGAGCGCCTGTGGACCTGGCTCGGTCCGTCGGCGGGCGCGTCGCGGCTCAACAATCCTGCGGACCTGCTTCAATACGTCGGTGCCGCCGTGCCGGTGCTCCTGGGGCTGTACCTGGTGCGGCGGGCGTGGGACCGCCGCGACGCCAGGCTCTGGATCGCCATCGGCGTTTACCTGGTCATCTTTCTCCTCATGTTCACGCTCGACACGGAGATCCGCTACGCGATGCCGGTGATTCCGCTGGTGGCGGTCGTGGCCGCGCGCGGCCTGTGGGGCTGGTGCGAGAAGCCGTGGGTCCTGGGCCTCGTGGGGCTGGCGGCGTTCGGTCACCTGGGTGCGACGGCGTGGCACGTCGGGGTTCAGCGGACCCTTACGCCCGGCCAGCGGGCTGTCTTCGAGCACCTGCGGACCCGCACGCCGCCGGATGACCGAATCCTGTATCCGGGCGAAGTGATGATCCTCCAGACCCGGCGCCAGGCCGTGTGGTCCCAACTGAAGAATCCCGAGACGGGCCGCGGGTGCATCACGGGGTTCCTGGGCGAGACGGACCCGGAGCGGATCCGGAGGTTGCTCCGCGCCAACGCCGTGACGCACATCTGCATTGACGAGCGGCGCGTGTACGTGGACCGCGGCGAGGTGGTGGGCTTCGGCTATCCGCGGTCGTTCGTCGAGCGGCTGCGGACGCTCCCGTTCCTGGAGCGCGTCGAAGGCGAGTGGCCCGGCATTGAACTTTGGCATGTGAAGGGCGAGCGGGCGTGGGATGACGCGCCGGTCCCGGCCGCACGACCGGCCGAATAGGATTTCACTGTGGCGAGCCTCATCCGAAAACGCGCGATGGACGATCCCGAAGTCGCGGACTTTGTGTCGCGGCACGAGACATACCTCTTTCAGGAGCCGGTCTGGGGCGAGGTGCTGTCGGCGCTCGGCTATCCTCTGGCGTACTATTGTCTGGAGGACGATGGGCGGATCGTCCTCGCGCACCAGATGGCGCGCGTGCGGGTGGGATTCTTTGATTTATTGTGCGGCGGGATGCCCTACGGATTCGCGACCGGCGACATGTCGCGCCTCGACGACTTTCTCCGCCTGCTGCCGGAGGTGGTCCGCGCGGAAGGCGTTCATCGCATTCGCCTGAGCCGCAACCATTACGACCCGCCTTTTGAGCCGGAGGGGTACGACGTCCAGGAGCACGTCCTGCACATCCTGCACTTCGACGGGCGGACGGAAGACCAGGTGTGGAAGGATTTCAAGAGCCGCGTCCGGCGCGACGTTCGGCTGGGAGAGCGGCGCGGCGTGGCAATCGAGTCGGCCGACACGCCGGAGGCACGCGACGAACTCTTCCACATGTACTGCGACACGATGGCCCGCAACCGCACCGTCGTCACGTGGCGCCGCGCGATGATCGAGAAGGTGTGGGACCTGTTGGTCTCGCGCGGCCTGGGCGAGATGCTCCTGGCGCGGTACGAGGGCGAGCCCGTGGCAGGCATGGTCACGTTCTACAGCGGCGCCCGGTGCTTCTATTTTCTGGGCGCCTCGAGCGGCACGCACCGCAGCCTCTGCCCGAACGATGCGGTGGTCTGGGAGGCGATGCGGCGGGCGCTCGCGCGCGGTTGCGAGGTCTTCGACCTTATGACCTCCTCGCGCGACGATGCTCCGCTGATAGAGTTCAAGGCCAAATGGGGCGCGACGCAGTACCCGTTCTATTTCTACGAGCGGGACCTGTCGCGCTGGCGGTGCCGGCTGTTCGATGCGGCCTACCGGGCGGTGCGGACGCGGGTGGGCGGAGCGCTGCTGCGGCTGGTGAAAGGGCGCGGCGACTAGGGGCCGCCGTCGGACGGGAGAGCGGCAGCCGCCTCGGGCAACGGCCGACCGGCGACTTGGCCGACGAGATAAAGCAGCCCCACCGCCGCGTACAGAATCAACCGCGACAGCAGCAGAAACGACACAAACTCCGGCTGCGGGTACCCCAGATAGCCGAACAGCGCCACGGACGTGAACTCGCTTAACCCCACCCCTCCCGGAATGGGCGACAGAAACATCGCTGCCGCTCCCACCACCATCACCGTGAAGACGACGAGGAAAGTGATCTCTTTCTCGCCCGGCGGGACCACGGCGCACACCAGCAGCCAGTTGGCCCCGATCATCATCACCCAGATGCTCACGAGCAGGGCGCTGAAGAGGAGGACGGGCCCTGGGCAGAGGATCCGCTCGTTGGCGTCGTAAAACTGCTCGAGGCCGTGGGCGTGCTTTTCCTCGAGGCGCAGGAGCCAGGCGACGGGGGCCCATCGGCGAAACGGCGCCAGACACGCCCGCACGAGGCCCACCAAGCTGGCCGTCAGACGCCGCCGGCTCAGAATCACCGCGACGGCGACAAAGGCCGCCAGAACGATCAGCAGAAACCAGAGCCGACCGCTCCTCGGGTCGCCGCGAAAAATAAGCCACGCGGCGAGGACGGCGGCGAAGACGGTCCAGAGGCTCTCGAGCACCCGGTTGACGAGGGCAACGCCGGTCAATGGGCCCCCGCCGCGCATCAGCATGGGCACGACGAGTTCGCCCGCCCGGCCCGGCGTGAAGGTTCCGACCAGGTACAGCGTCGAGAAGAGGCGCAGCGATTGCCGCGCGTCCACGGGAACCCCCGCCAGACAGGACATCAGGTGCCACTTGACGAAGAAGCCGGCGAGGGTGGCGGCGAAAAGGCCCATGGCGCCGGCGAGCAGGCCCGGATGGCCGAAGGCGGCAAGCATGGCGCTGGCGGCCTTGACGGGGTCCGCCCGCCAAACGACCCACGCGAGCAGGCTCAGGCCCATTAGAAGCCACACGATTCGCCAGGACGTGCGTTTCACGCCGGCCTCTTTCCTTTCTCGGAGGAATCGCCGCGAAAACGGACGACCCGCGCCGGGACGCCGACGGCCACGCCACGGTCGGGAATGCTGTGGTCGGCCACGGCGCCGGCGCCGAGGACGGCCTGGTCGCCGACCGTCACGCCGCCGAGGATGCGCACGCCTGCGCCGAACCAGACATCGCGTCCGATGCGGATGGGAGCGGCTTCGATTGCGGATTGCGGATTGCGGATTGCGGATTGAACGGCAAGAGCGCACGGATCCGGCGGCGCGTCAAGTCGGCGGTCGAAGTCCACGATGCTGGCGTGGGGGGCGATGATGGTGTCGCGGGCGATGCAGATCTCGGCGGCGCTTCGCACGATGCCGTACTCTCCGACGTACACTCGGCTCTCCAGGGTGATGCGCCCTCCGGCGGCGGTGGAGAGGACGACGCCGCGCTGGAGCCGCACGCCGTCGCCCAGGACGATGGGCCGGCCGCGCCCGCACTCCAGCCGAACGCCCGGCGCGATGGCGCAGCGCCGGCCGATGCGCCCGCCGCGGAGCCGGAGCCGGAGACGCCAGGCGGCGACGCGGCAAAAGTTGGCGAGTTTGAGGATCCAGTCGAGGCTCACGGCAACGCCTTTCCGGTCGGCGCGTCAGCGCTCGCGGATGACCCTGGCGGGCACGCCGGCCGCGAGCACCATGGGCGGCAGGTCCTTGGTGACGACCGCCCCCGCGGCCACGACCGTCCCGTGCCCGATGTGAACGCCCGGGAGCAGGATCGCCCGGTACCCGATCCAGCAATCGTCCTCGATGGTGATGTCGTCGGTGCGGATGCCCTGGGAGAGGATGGGGGCGTCGCGATTGTCGAACACGTGGTTGCCGGTGACGGCGGCGGCCTGGCGCGTGAAGAGGACGTTTCGGCCGATGCGGATGGTGCTGCGGTGGTGGCAAAAGAGGTCGCAGCCGGTGTAGATGATGGCGCCGTCGCCGATTTCGATCCGCCCGTTCCCGCCGAGCGTGTCAATGGTGGCCCGCCCGATGAAGCACCGCCGCCCGACCTTCACGTTCCAATCAATCGAGGCCAGCGGATGAATGAGCGAGCCGGTGCGAAGCGCGAGGTACGTGTTGACGAACGGCCGGAAGAGGAGGAACGTCCGCAGGCCGCGCTTCAAGGTCTCCCAGAAGACGTGGGTTCGGACGCGGCCAAATTGTTCCTGCGGCGTTTCGGGCATCGGCGGCGTCCTCCACGGTCTCCAGGAAGGTATCGGACTCACCGTGCGGCGTCAAGGTTTTCGTCGAAGGCGCCCGGCGTGTGTTCACGCCTCCCGGCCAAGGCGCCCCCCGTGTATTCACGGGGGGCTAAATAACGGCGCTGGCCGCGCGGCACCGCATCCTTTATTTAGCCCCCGGTGAACACACCGGGGGCGCCGTGGCGCGGTCGGCTTACTATGTGAGCCGCGACCGGAAGGTCGCGGCGACGTTCACCCGCCGCTAGCGCCACACGAGCGCCGCCCGTTCGCCGCGGCGCAAATCGCGGTTGACACCCCCGTCGGCCCAAGTAGAATGGCTCTGGCGCACTTGGCCGTTTGCGGCCGGCTCTCCAGCGCACGTGGATGTTCGGCGAAGGGGCAGAGAGACCCCGCCAGGCCGGGTGGGCCGGACCTGCGGTCCGACGCGAGAGGCTTGGATGATACCCATACACCCCCCGCCGTTCGGGCTCGCGGTCCTGGTGCGTGCGGCTTTCGGGCGGCGGCCGGCCCTGCAGGAGGTCGAGGAGGCCTATGCGGCGGGATGCGGCATCGCGCACGCGGTCTGGCTTCCGTCCGCCCGGGCCGGCATCGCCTGGTCGCTCCATGCCGCGGCCGACCCCGGCGTCGCGGTCGCTTGTCCTGCCTACACGTGCAAGGTGGTCCACGAGGCCGTGATCCGGTCGGGCCTGCCGATGCGGCTGGTGGATGTTGGCCCCGAGGGGTTCCTCACGGACGGGGCCGCCCTTGTCGGCGAGGGCGGGGCGACCGTCGTCCTGTGCGAGTTGTTCGGCCACACGTACGACTTGGCTCATCTCGCCACCCTCGCGCCGTCGCCGCCGCGCCTCCGGGTCGTGGACATGGCGACGATGGTGCCCCTGCCGGAGGTCGTCGGGCGGCTTGCGGACAATGACTTCGCCGTCGTGAGTTTCGGCATCGGCAAGAGCATGTACGCCGGGTGGGGCGCCATGGGCCTGACGCGCGACGGCGCCCTGGTCGCCGAAGTCCGCGCACGGCGCGACGAGGCGGTCCAGCCGGGGGGGGCGGCCCTGGCGCTTCGACGCGGGCTCGTCATGGCCCTCCGGACGGCCGTCCAGCACCGGGCGCTGTATCGCGCGGCGAAGGACACGGCCCTGGCGATTGGTTGGCTGCACCGCCGGATCCACGGCGTTGAGCCGGCCGCCGGCTTGCCCGACCGGTGGGCCGAGGGACGCGGGCTTGACGCGGAGTGGTTTGCGCCGGCGACGAAACTCGACCTGGCCCTGATCGTCCGCAACCTCGCGTGGGCGGCCGAGTTCTCGCGTCGCCGACTGGCCCTGGCTGAGCGATACCGCGCGGCCCTCGACGGGGCCCGCGGCGTGGTCCTGCCGCCGGCGTCGCCCTATGCGCTCAGCCACTTCACCGTCCGCGTTCCGCCCGATGCCCGCCCGGCCCTCGTCCGGGCCCTCTGGAGGGCCGGTGTCGACGTCGGCACCCTCTACGAGTTTCCCGACTATCTGGATCGGGAGGCGTTCCCGAACGCGGCGCGAATCGGGTCGGAGGTTGTCAACCTTCCGCTCAGCGTGGACCTGTCGGACGGGGACGTCGGTCGGATCGCCGAGGTGGTCCGTCGCGTCGCCGCCGGTTGACATTGTTCGGACGACGGGTAGAATCGCCTCCGTGGGACTGGCGCGAACAGGAATGCGATGGTTGACAAAGCGGCACAGGCGAGTTGGAACGAGTGGGCGAAGGAACGTCCAGATGTATTGGAGAGCGTCCAGCGCGGCCCCGACCTCTATGAGAGCCGCCGCGTGGCCGAGGACGTGGCCCGGAAACTCCAACTCGGCCCATCGGACATCCTGCTGGACGTGGGTTGCGGCAGCGGCCTGTTTGACAACCTTCTGCGGGAGTTGACGGGGGCTCGCGTCGTGGGGGCCGACTTCGCCCACGCCCAGTGCGCCCTGGGTCGGCGCCATTTTCCCGACATCGGCTTCGTCGCCGCCGCCGCCGAGCATCTGCCCTTCGCCGACGGACAGTTCAGCCGCATCCTCTGCTACGGCACGTGGATGTACGTCGAGTCCCAGGAAGAGACGCTGCGGGGGTTCCTCCGCGTGCTGCGCCGGCCGGGAGTTATCCTGCTGGGGGACCTGCCCGATCGCCGGCTCCGTCACTGGCTGTACCTGGAGTATCTGAAGCGGCTTCCGGGCCACTTGGTGCGGCCGTGGCGTTGGTTGCGGAAGGCCCACGACGCGCGTCACCAAGCCACTTGGCAGTGGGTTGACATCGAGGCGACCGTGGCCCGCGCCGAGGCGCTCGGGTGTCGCGTCGAGGCTGAACCCGGAACTGGAACTGGACCTCCGCCAGCCGTCGCTCGGGGTCCAGTACCTGGCGAGCGTGATCCATCGCGATCGTCCGGGACGGTACGCGATCCGCCACGCCGACCGCCGGGTCGAGCGGGCGATGGACGAGTTCCGCCCGGACCTCGTGGCCATCAGTTCCACCAGCGCGTACTTCGGCCGGGCACGGGCCTACGCCCGGGCCGCCAAGGCGCGGGGCTTGCCCGTCCTCGTCGGCGGCATCCACGTCTCGATGCTCCCCGGGTCGCTGTACCCGGAGATGGACGTGGCGGCGCTGGGCGAGGGCGAGCGGACGATTATCCGACTCCTGGATTTGTGGGAGGAGACGGGCGCGTTTCCGCACGACCGGCTGCGCGAGATCCCGGGCGTTGCGTTTCGCGAGGCCGACGGGTCGGTCTTCCAGACTGAGCCGGTGACGCACATTCAGCCGCTCGACGAGATTCCGTTCCCCGACCGGACGCTCGCGCCGGTGCCAAGGCATGCGTACATGTTCACGTCGCGCGGGTGTCCGTACCGGTGCGCGTTCTGCGCCTCGACGCGCTACTGGCCGGGCAAAGTCCGCTTTTTCTCGGCCGAGTACGTCGTCGCGGAGATCGAAGAACTCATCCACCGCTACGGCGTGTCGCTGATTTCGTTTTACGACGACCTCTTCTGTGCGAACCTGCCGCGGTTGAAGGAAATCGCGCGGCTGTTGGAGGAGCGCCGGCTCCTCGGCCGCGTCAAGTTCACCTGCAACGCCCGCGCGAATATCGTCAGCGAGGAAATGGCCGAGGTCCTGCGGGCCATGAACGTCGCCAGCGTGAACATGGGCCTGGAGTCGGGCTGCGAGGAGACGCTCGCGTTCCTGAAGGACCGCGTGACGGTCGAAGAGAACCGGGAGGCGATCGACATTCTTCACCGCCACGGGTTCTTCGTCTCGGGGTCGTTCATCATCGGCTCGCCGAACGAGACCGAGGCCCAGATGATGGAGACATATGCGTTCCTGAAGCAGGCGCCGCTGGCGATCACGGACGTCAACATCCTCATCCCGTATCCCGGCACGCCCATTTGGGAATACGCCCTGGAGCGCGGCCTCGTGTCCAACGACATGGACTGGAGCCGGCTGACGTACGGCATGGTGGTGGACCCGAAGCATCTAATCAACCTGTCGGAGCACCTGACGGCGGAGGAGTTGTGCCGCGTCCACCGCAAGTTCCTCGTCCTGCGGTACCGGAAGGTCCTCTCGAACATCATTTTCCACCCGTACCGGATGGACCTCGTGCGAACGGCCGGACGCGTGGCGGCCGGCGCGGTGACCGGCACGGCGCGGCGGGCGTGGCGGGCGTGGCGGGCGGTCTTCGGGCGCAAGGGGGCGGAAAATGGGGTCTGACCCCGATTCTGAACACGACGCTGTAAGTGCCCATGCAGCAATGGATTAGAAAAATGGGGTCTGACCTC
>JAPLMM010000115.1 GCA_026387035.1 Planctomycetota bacterium | reverse complement strand
CTGCGCCTCCCGCCGGATTAGAGCCTCCCATGCGAAAACTGCTTGGAACCTTCTTCGGAGTCGGATGGATCCCCGGGCCGGCGGGCACCTACGCCTCGGCCCTCACGGCCGCGCTGATGCTGGCCGCCTGGCACGTGGGATGCCCGTGGTGGGGGATCGCCATCGCGGCCGCCGGGGCCAGCGCCATCGGCGTTGCGGCCGGCCGGGAACCCGAGAAGGATTTCGGCGGCAAAGACCCGCGGCCGTTCGTCATGGACGAGGCGGCGGGGATGCTGCTGGCCGGCCTTGCCGCCTGGACGCCGTGGAGCGGCCGGGCGTGGATCACGCTGGCCGCGGCCTTCGTGTGGTTCCGCCTGATGGATATCCTCAAGCCGCCGCCCGCCCGCCAGTTGGAGCGATTGCCGCGAGGGTGGGGAATCGTCCTGGACGACGTGGCGGCAGGCCTGATGGCCCTGGTCCTCACCATCGCCACCGACGTTCTGCTCGGCCGTCTTATCGGGCCGACCACATGAAGTAGCCGCACACCGCCGCCGCGAGACCCAGCCGATAAAGGCCGAACGGCAAGAGGCCGTGCCTGGTGAGCCACCGGACGAACCCTTTGACGGCCAGCGCCGCGACGACGCCGCTCACGACCAGGCCGATGACCATCCCGTCCACGCCCACCGAGCCGGTCAGGTCGTGCCAACTCTTGGCCCCCTCGTAAACGGTGGCGGCCCCGAGCGTCGGCAGGGCCAGGAGGAAACTGAACTCCGCCGCCGCCAACATGTCGAGGCCGATCACCAGGGCCGCCAGGATCGTAATCATGCTCCGCGACGTGCCCGGCCACATGGCCAGCACCTGCGCCAGGCCGATCACGAGGGCCTGCCAGTAGCGCGTCTGCGCCACGTCCGTGACGCGCGGCCTCTCGATCCCGATTCTATCGGGACTCGGGCCGCCCTGAGCATGGTCGAAGGGCGGGGCGTCCCGCCGCCCGCGCAGCGTCCAGAGTCGGAGGCGTCCGAAGTAGTGCTCGACGACGATCATCAGCACGCCGCCGACCGCCAGGGCCGCAATCACCGAGACCGGATTAAACAGGTGCTCCTTGATCCGGCGATGAAGGGCCACGCCCACGACGGCGGCCGGGAGGAACGCAATGAGCAGGCTCACCGCAAGCCGCAGGCCGGCCGGATCGCGGCCCGCCAGGCCGAGCAGCATCTGCCCGACGCGCTTGCGGTAGAGTCCGAGCACCGCCAGGATTGCGCCGAGTTGGATAACGATGTCGAACGCGTCCACGGCCGGGACCTTCTCGATGCCGCTCTGCAAAGGGTGGGCCGGGTCCGTAAAATGGCTCAGGCCCATCGCGTGATTCACGAGGATGAGGTGCCCCGTGGACGAGACCGGCAGATACTCCGTCAGTCCCTCGACGACGCCGAGGATGGCGGCCTGGCCGGCCGAGATCTTTCTCGGCTCCGGCTCGTTGGCCGACGCGGGCATGGCGCCGGCGACCACCAGTCCGACCCCAACCATACATGCTATCACAGGAAGTCGAATCTTCATGCGCACGTCTCCGACTTGCGGGATGATCCAGGCGGCGACTATGACGCGCGGCGCCGCTCCCGTCCAGAGCCAAGCGGCCTCGCGCCCCGTCCTTCATCGTCCGCCGCCGCCTCTGAACTTGACACGGACCGGCCCCGGCGGTAGGGTCAGTCTGGACCTATGTCACCTCCTTCGCCGAGGCGTCCGTGTCATCACCGGTGGAACTCATCGTCGGACCGGCCGGAAGTGGCAAATCGTCGCGCGTTCTCGCGGCCTACTCGGACGCCCTCGCCGGCGCCGGTCCCGGCCGATGCCTCTTGCTCGTGCCGACCGCCCGCCGGCGCCGCGCAACCGAGAGCCGACTCCTCGCCTCGCAAGAAGCCGGCGTCCTCGTCCGCCCGCAGGTCCTGACGCTGCCGGACCTCGCCGAACGCCTCCTTGCCGCCGCCGGTCAGACGGTCCGCCTCATCCCGGCCCTCGCGCGGCACCACCTCATCCGCGAGTGCCTCGACCGCCTCGGCCCGCGCGAGGCCGCCCTCTTGGGCGCGGTCCGCGACGCCCCAGGCCTCGTGGAGGCGATGGACGCCCTGTTCCGCGAACTGAAGGCGGCGCGCGTCGAACCGGACGCCTTCGGCCGGGCCCTTACGCGAGGGCTCCGCTCGCCCAGGAACCGCCTCCTGGCGGTCCTCTACGCCGACTACCAGCGCGCCCTTCAGGCGCGCGGCGTGTACGACGAAGCCGGCCGGTTCTGGCACGCCGCCGACCTCCTCGCCAAGGGCGAGTTCGGCCCCTTCGGCAATCTCGCGCTCCTGGCCGTTGACGGGTTCCAGAACTTCGATCCGGCCCAACTCGACGTCCTCGAAGCCCTCTCGAAGCGCGCCGAACGCACGATGATCACCCTGGTGTTCGATGCGGCCCGGGCGAAACTTTTCGGCGTCACCAGCCGAACGCGCGAGCGCCTCCGGGCGCGGTTCGGCAAGCGCCTGCGTGAGACGGCCATCAACGATCCGACTCACCTCTCGGCGGGTCTGGAGCGGATTCGGACGCACCTTTTCCGCCTGCCGGACTCGGCCGACGCGCCCGCCCCCCGGGCGGACGGCTCGGTTTGCGTCGTCCGGGCGGCCGGGCGGACGCGCGAGACGGAAGAGGCCGCTCGCCGAATCGCGGACCTCGCCCGCGCGGGCGCCGCCCCCGCCTCGGTCGCGGTCCTCGTCCGGTCGCTCGACGCCTATGCGGCGCTGGTGCGCGAGATCTTTCCCAGGTACGGCCTGGAGTTCCGCGTCGAGCGGGAGCGGCGGCTGAGCGAGTGCCCCGTCGTCCGGGCCGCGATGGCGCTCGTCCGGCCGCAGGCCGACGCCTACGCGTACCGGGCGGTGGCGCGGCTTCTGGAGTCGAGTTACTTTCGCCCCGAGGCGTTTGGCGCCGACGCCGCCACCGCCCGCGCCGCCGTGCGCCTGGCGCGCGAGGCCAACGTCTGGGAAGGCCGACCGAGTTGGTCGAAGGGCCTTGATTACCTCAAGGGCTGCGCCGCCCGGAGCGCCGAGACGGCCGACGATTCGGGCGAGTTCGCGCTGGCACCGGAGGCGGCCCGCGAGCGGATCGACGAGATCGAGCGTGTGCGTGGGTTCCTCGAGCGCCTGTTCGACGCCCTCGCCCTGCCGGACGAAGCGACTCGCCGCGAGTTCGCGGACGCCTTCCGCCGGATCCTCCGCGCCTCGGGCCTCCGGGATGCCGCCTGCGACGATCCGGACCCTCGCCGCCGCGCGCGGGACTCCAAGGCGCTGGCGGCGATTGAAAACCTCCTCGAGGAAGTCGCGCGGCTGGCGGAGGACGGCGCCGCGCGGATTTCGCGCGAGCGGTTCCTGGCGGAGGTGGCCCAGGGCCTCGACCTGGAATCGGTCGCCGCCGAGGAACCGGCCGACGCCCCGGTCGTCGTGATGGACGTGACCCAGAGCCGCGCCCTCGCCTTCGACCACGTTTTCGTCCTCGGCCTGGCGGAGAAGGAGTTTCCCCGCCGGGGCCGGCCGCACCCCTTCTTCGACGATGCGGAACGCGACGGCCTTCGAGGCCACGGCGTGGACCTTCGCCCCGCCGGCCACGACGCCGAGCACGAAATGCTCCTCTACTACCTCGCGGTGACGCGGGCGCGGCGGTCGCTCGTCTTGAGTTACCCGTCGCTCGACGCCGAAGGGCGGCCCGCCCTGGCCAGCCATTACCTGGAAGAGACGAAGGCCCTGTTTGCCGAGGGAAGCGGCGGCGAACGTCTGCCGGCGTTCGCCGTCGGCACGCGCGACCTCGACATGCCGCTCGAACGCCATCGCGCGGCCCGCGAACTTCTCGCCTCGACTCTTTTCGCGCTCTGGGGGCCGGGCGAAACGCACGACGCGGATTTACACCTCGGCGTCCTGGAGGCGCTGCTGGGGCGCGGCGAGGCCGCCCAGGCCGCCCTCGCGGGCCTCGCCGTCGAACACGAGCGCGAGCGAGGCGAGACGTTCGGCCCGTTCGACGGACGCCTGGCGGCCCCGGACATCCTCGAAGCCCTCTGCCGGCGCTACCCGGCGGAGATCGTGATGAACGCCGGCCGCTTCGAGACGTTCGGCGGGTGCCCGTTCGCGTTCTTCGCCTCCGACCTCCTGGACCTCGAGAAGACGGAAGAACCCTCGCCCGACCTGGGACCTCTGGAGGTCGGCCTCATCTATCACGGCCTGCTGGAACGGTTCTTCTCGGCGCTGGCGGCATCGAAGCCGCTCGGCGGGCGCCTGACGGAATCCAACCGCGATGCCGCCCTCGCGCTCCTTCGGAAAAAGGCCGACGAGTATTTCAAGCATCTGGAATCGCACGGCCGGGTGGGCTCCCCCGCCCTTTGGCAGGTCCAGAAGAAGAACATGCTGCGGGACCTCGCGCGCCTGGTGGACTGGCACATCGCGCGGCTGGGGAACTGGCGGCCTGCGTACGCGGAGGTGTGGTTCGGCGCCCCGCGGGGCGTCAAGGTCTCTCCGGTCGGATCGCGCGAGCCGATTGCCCTCGACGGGCCGCACGGGCCCGTGCGCCTGCGCGGGCGCATCGACCGCATCGACCTCGCGGCCGGCGACGAGCCGGGCTACCAGGTCATCGACTATAAGAGCGGCACGTCGGCGCCGGGCGAGACGGACATGGCCCTCGGCACGAGTTTCCAACTGCCCGTCTATCTCTGGGCGGCCGAGGCACTCCTGGCGCCATCCGAGCGCGGCAGCGAAGCGCGCGCGTTCTTCCTGCCGGTCCGCAAGCCGGGCGAGAAGGGCCGGCTGTCCGCGAAGTCCACGCCCAAGCACCCGGACGGGACGCTCGCCCCCGCGCTGGACCGCGCCAGGCAGTACATCGCCAACTTTATCGAGGCGATGCGCGAGGGCGTCTTTCCCGTCTGGCCGCGCTACCGTAGCGGCTGCCCGGAGCACTGCGACTTCCAGGGCATCTGCCGGTTCGCCGAGTGGCGTCTGCGCCGCAAGTGGGAAGCCCACCCCATCGCCGAACTCGAGCCGATCGGTGACGCGGCCGGCGGCGAGGAGGAGGACGAGACGTGAGCCGACCCGCCCCCCTCACCTCGGCGCAGCAGGAGGTCGTCGCCGACCTGGGGCGCAACTGGTGCGTGACGAGCGGCGCGGGCTGCGGCAAGACGCGGGTCCTCGTGGAGCGCTACATCCGGTTCCTGGAGGCCGACCTCGATGTGCCGCTTGAGCGTCTGGCGGCGATCACGTTCACGGAAATGGCCGCCGCCGAGATGCGCGACCGCATCCGCCGGGCCTGCCGGGACCGCCTCCAGGAGGCCCGGTCGGCGGGCGACGCGGTGCGGATCGCGTGCTGGCTCCAGCGCTATTGGGACGTGGACGTCGCCCCGATTCACACGATTCATGGCTTTTGCGCAGCGCTTCTGCGGCGGTTCCCGATCGAGGCCGGCGTGGACCCGAACTTCGAGATGTTCGACGAGGCCGCCGCCGACCTGCTCCTTCAGGAAACCGTCGGCCGAACCGTCGAGAAACTCCTCGAGGCCGAGGACGCCGACGTCCTGGCCCTGCTCGAGTCTTACGACCTCGGGCGGGGACGCGAGGTCCTGGCGGAGATCGTCGGCCAGCACCGCGAGGTCCTCCGCCGCGTCGCCGAGCCCGTCATGGCCCGCAGCGACGCCGAAATCCTGAAGGACCTAAAGCGGCGGAGCGACGAACTCGTCCGCGAGGCTTGCGAGGAGGTTCTCGCAGACGCCGGCGTCGTCCGGGCGCTGGCCGACCTTCGCAAGGTCTCCGGCCGGGCGGAGGACAAACGCGAACTGATCCGGCGCGCCATGCTGGACGCGGTGGACCGGATCGCGAAGGGGCGGACGGCGGACGTGATGAAGTCGGCGGTCGAGGCGCTCCTGGCGATCCGCCTTCAGGGGGGAATCGAAAAGAACTGGCCCTCCGCC
>JAPLMM010000114.1 GCA_026387035.1 Planctomycetota bacterium | reverse complement strand
CTCCGCGAGCAGCGCGCGGAACTCCGGCGCGGCCAGCCAGCGCCGCAGCGTCTCCGGCCGGACGCCCTCGCGCCGGGCCGCCTCGTCCAGCCGGCCGCCGGTCTCCCAGACGGCCCGGGCGATTCGCCGATGGCGATTCGTCGGGTTCATCGTCGTGCTCCTTTCTCGCGTTTTTCTCGCCGCGGTCCCGGCCCCAACCCCAACGGGGCAGGCGGGGCAGGCGCGCCGGGATCGGCGTTGGCGTCACCCCGTGCTCCCGCACGGGGCTCGAACGACTTCGCGCGCCAGAGGTAATAGACGGGTGCGGAATCCAGGTGGCGGGCCACCAGGTCCAGCGCCCGCCGGCGCTCGGGCCGGCGCGTCCGATGGTTCTTCGCCGCCAGATACGAGCGGGCCCATCGCTCGATCTCGCGCTCCACGAGGCGCCGCCCCGCGGGCGCAAGGGTCTCCAGTGCCGCATCGAGCGCCTCGGCGCTTCGGCGCGCGCTTCGCCCGAGGCCGACCGCTTCAAGGGCCGACCGCAGGCGCTCGCTCCCCGCCGGTCCCGGCGCGCCGGGATACGCCGTCATCCCCGCCTGCTCGAAGAAGGGATGGACCCGGCCCATGGCGGCGAGGGCTTCGACGTAGGGCGTGCCGACGCGGGGGAGCGTTTCGGCCACGAGCCGCCTCGCCAGCCCCAGGCCGCGCCAGTTCGGCGCGATGACGACGCGGCTGACGATGCGGAGTTCCTCGTTCACGAGGCGTCCGGCCGACAGGCCTCGCCCGACGCGGTAGCGGCCGCCCGTCGCGCGGTTTCGCGCGGCGAGCGACAGCGGCGAGCGGCTGTACACGATGACGCCGACCAGCGTCTCGCGCTGCCCCGCCGCCCCGCGCGCCTGTGCCGAACGCCACGGGATGAGTCCCGATGCAGTCGGGACGAATCCCGGGGACACTCCCCCCGCCGCCCGGTGGACCATGCGAAAGATGTCGCTGACCGCCCCGGCGTGGTGGCTACGGTAATGCAGGGGCGCGAGGCGATCCCAATCCTCGCGCGCTCCGCGCTGGATGCGGATGCCGGCCAGCAGCGTGCACGTTCTGGCGGGCGCCATCAGCGCACCTCACGCTTATCGGCGCGGGCGCGCGTGCGGTGCCGTGGAAGGTGACCGCCCGCCGCGGCGGGCGGCTCGAGACGCGACGCATCGGCGTAGCGGACCTCGACCTCGGCGCCGACCTCCTTTACCACCAGGACGTCGGGCGCAAGGTCCTCGACGAGGTCGTCGTGGGCGCTGGCGGCCAGGACCGTCACGCCCTCGCGGTCCGCCAGACGCCTCAGCCGATACGCCACCGCCCGCGCACAGAGCCGGTCCAACGTGGACGCAAACTCATCCGCCACCAGCACCCGCATTGACTCCAGCGGCGGGTGCCTCTCGCGCACGGCGCCGTTTTCGTTGTTTGGCCGTTCATTCCGCCCTTCGACCATGCTCAGGGCCCTGAGGCTCTCGAAGGGCACTCCGCAATCCGCCCTTCGACTCTGCTCAGGGCGGCCCGAGCATGGTCGAGGGGCCGCATTCCGCATTGCCTCCAGGCGCGCCAGGGCGTGCGCCAGCCGCAGACGCCAACGCTGGCCGTCGCTGAGTTCCTCCGGCGGCCGAAGGAGCACGAACGCGTCCGCAAGGCCTGCCGTGCTCGCCAGGCGCAGCGCCTCCTCGAACTCGGCCGGCAGCCCTTCGCCGCTCCCCGACGGGCCGGTGACGAACACCACGTCGCCCGGCCTGACGTCCATCCGGAGCCCGGCGTAGAGGGCGACCTCGTAGGACTCGTCCAGCCCCAGGCCGAACATCTCCGCCACGCCGAGCGCGCGCTCGGTCGGTTCCGCGCCGGGCCGGGGCGGCGACACGGCGCGAAAGTTTTTGTTGATGCTATACAGACTCATGGCTACTCTCCTTGTCCCGGCGCGCCTGCCCCGTTGGGGCCGGGACTCGAGGGCCGACGCCCATGCTCCTGTTCAAGAAAAAGTTCCTTGATCCCATCCGGTCCGGAGCCAAGTGCCAGACCGTCCGCGTCTGGCCGAAGCGGCGCCTCCGGCCCGGCCAAGCGGAGTTCGTCCCCGGCCTCGGCCGCATCCGCGTCACGGCCTTCGACCCCGTCCGCCCGGTGGACCTTTCGGAAGAGGACGCGAGGCTCGACGGTTTTGAATCGCGCGACGCGCTATTGGCCGAACTGCGGGTGCTGTACGGCGACCGGCTGGACGGTCTCCCCTGCTTCCGCATCCGCTTCGCCTATCCGGCGCCCGAGGGTCCCTGAGCCGGCCGCTCTTCGCACCCGCCCCGGCGTGCCTCGGCCCGGCGGATCTTCCGCTCGATTTGCCTGACGCGCCGTCCGAGCGTGTTCTTGCTCTCGCCGGAA
>JAPLMM010000113.1 GCA_026387035.1 Planctomycetota bacterium | reverse complement strand
ACCGGCCCCGAGGGCGGCTCGAGCGATTCGCCCGCGCAGAGACAGACGTTCTTTTCCTTGAATAGCGAGCAGGGGCAGGCTTTCTTCGCGTCGCAGATGCAGTGCCCCAGATGCATCGACCTCTGCATGACGCGCCGGCGTTTCTCCGGGTTGATCATGAGCCATCGCCCTTTCCGTGGCCCGCTCCCCTCGGGGCCGGTCGTTTGTACGGCTTTTCTCTCGGCGCGTCAAATGCCGCGCGGCTCACGCGGAGGCCGACGCCTGCCGACAGGCGATCAGGGCCGCCCCGAGGGCCCCCGTCATCTGCGGGTCGGGGCAGACGCGGACCGGCGTCGCGAGGGCCGAGGCGAGGGCCTCAGCCATGCCCGGCACGAGGGCGACGCCGCCCGTGAAAATCACGGGGGATGTGACGTCGCGGCCGAGCATGGCGGCGACGCGCGAGGCGATCGACGCCTGGACGCCCGCCACGATGTCCTCCCGCCGCGCACCCGACGCCAGGAGGCCGATGATCTCCGTCTCGGCGAAGACGACGCACATGCTGCTGATCGGGGCCGGCGCTTCGGCGGCCCGCGCCAAGTCGCCCAGCGAATCGAGGGGCGCCCCGAGGCGCGAGGCGACGACCTCGAGGAACCGGCCCGTGCCGGCCGCGCACCGATCGTTCATCGCAAAGTCGCGGACTGTGCCGTCGGAGTTCAGGCGGAGGAGTTTCGAGTCCTGGCCTCCGATCTCCACGATCGTCGCCGCGTCCGGAACGCGGTGGCGCACCCCCACCGCGTGGCAGGTGATCTCGGTGACGGTGGTGTCGGCGCAGGAGACGGCCCCGCGGCCGTAGCCCGTCGCGACGATGCGGGCGACGCGGCGGCGCGGCAGGTCCTCGGCCCGGAGAAGTTCCTCGAAGAGTTCCTGCGCCGGGCCGTCGTGGTCCGTTCCCTGGTCGCGGACGGCGGCGGCCAGCACCTGGCCTCGCTCGCTGTCGAAGAGCGCAATCTTCAGGGCCCGCGACCCCGCGTCGATCCCGGCACAGATCATCTCTTCCTCCGTTCCTGCACGGTTTCCACGAGCGCCTCCAGTTGCGCCCTCAGGGTCGGCCTCATCGGGTCGGCCAGGGGCGGCACCTCGATCTCAACGACCGGGACCGCGAGCGACCGGCGGACGGTGCGACCGATGACCGCTCCCTCCAGGGCGCAGTGGCTCGCCCCGGGAATGCGCGAGACGAGCACGGCCTCGGCGCCGAAGGCGCGGGCGTCGCGCTCGATCCGGGCCGCGCGGTCCGCCGACGGGCCCGCCATCGGGTCCGCCAGCGCCATTCTCGCCAGGGCTTCCATCGGAGGCAAGTCCTCGGGGATCAAATCCAGGGCGTGGGAGAAAAGGAACTCCGTGCCGGCCAGCCGGCCGCCGCAGTCCTCCAGGAGGTTCATGACGCGCAGGTCCGCCACGGGGTTGACCCAGAAGACCCTGGCGGCCTCCTTTGCCACGATGCCGACCTTTTCCTTGACGCGTCGGCGAACTTCCTCCAGGAGGTCCGCGAGGACGCGGATCGTCTCGGCGCGGTCCGAGCAGAAATGGATGGCGAGCATTTCGGCGATGAGCATCTCGAGGGCCGGCATCGGACACACCTCGGCCGTGTAGGCGAGCCGGCGCAGTTCGGCCAGCAGCCGGCGGACGCGGTTGGCTTCGGCGACGCCGGCGGCCAACTCGGCTTCGCCCAGAGGCGCACCGGCCAGGGCCTCGAGAGCCGACCGCACGCGCTCCAGTTCCGCCCGCACCAGCGCGACCTCGGACGCGGGCGCCGAAAAGCCGCCCGGAAGTTCGACGGCGGGTTCGTCCGGCTCCGGGCGGCGGCGGTGCGGCATCTCCCACCAGAGAATCGGGTGGCCGAGTGATTCGACGCGCTGGGCGATGGCCGAAAAATCGTCGCACACCGCACCGGCGCTACATATGAGAATGTCCGGGATCGGGAAATGCGCGCGGTTGACGAAGGCGCCCAGCATCGCGCGGACGGGGCAGAACGCCTCGCCGAAACCGAGCGACTGGGCGATGCGGAAAAGGCCATCCGAAAGTTCCATGACGCAGGGCGTCCACCACGCGCCGTCGGGATAGAAGGCGACGACGTTCGGGAGGGCGTAGGCCATGACGGCCACGGTGCCGAGGTCCTTCATCGCGCCGACGATTTTCGCCCCGGCCGCGCGGGCGGCGTGCAGGCGTTCCTCCTCCGTCAGGAGGAAACTCCAGAGGCGCAGCGCGGCCGGGGAGGCGTCGTACTCGAGCCTCAGGAGCCGGCGGTCGCCCTCCGCGACGTGGCGGCGGAGCGGCCCCACGTACGCGGGCATAGGGGCGCCGGCCGAGCGGCGGCGCTCGCACAAAAGGTCGAGTTCCTCCATCGAGATTCGTTTGGGGGGCGGGTTCATCGCAGCACTTCCAGAAAGGCCTGGAGCCGGTTGGCGGTTCGGCGATCGGCCCCCTCGTCGCCGGAGACGTCCAGGTCCAGAACGGGGAGGCCGGCGAGGTCCCCGGCGCGAGCGGCGAAAGCGGCCCAGAGGTCGCACCAGACGTAGCGCCAGAGGACGACGGCGCGGGCGCCGCTCGAGGCCAACTCGCGCCCCAACCAGGCGACCAGCGCGTCGTCGGGCCGGCGAAAGGCGTCGGGAATACGGCCGAAGTAAGCGTCCACGAGTTCCAGGACCGGATCGTCGCGGAGTCGGCGGCGATCGAATGGGGCCGGGAGCGTCCGGGCGCCGCTCTCGGTTCCGTCCAGGACGACGGCGCCGCCGGCCTCTTCGATCCGGTCGAAAACTTGCGCGTCGTTGCGCATGAGCGGCCCACCGACCACCGCGACCGGGATGCCGTGCGGCAGCGAGCGGCGCTCGCCTTGAAGGCGCGGCCGCTCATCCCGGTCGAACGCGGCGATGGCCTCGCTGGCCTCGCGGGGCGCCAGGA
>JAPLMM010000112.1 GCA_026387035.1 Planctomycetota bacterium | reverse complement strand
CGCGTCAAGCGCCTGGCGGAAGAGGAACTCGGCCTGCCGTACCTGCGGATCGAGACCGATTACTCGCCGTCCGACTCGGCCCGCATCGCCGTCCGCGTCGAAGCGCTCTACGAAACCGTCCGCGCCGCCACGCCGTAACCCGGGAACCGTTCGGCCCGGCGCCGGGGCCGGACCCGCGCCGAAAGGGGACTCGATGAAGACCCACGCCGGTATCGGCCTGAAAGACGTCCAGGCCGTCTACGACGGGCCCGAGGGCGACCTCTGGGAACTCGTCATGGGCGAGCAGATTCACATCGGCGGCTTCGCCTCCTCGATGGACCTGGCGGAGAAGGCGAAGATCGCCGCCGGCTCCAGCGGCGTGGACCTCTGCTGCTGCAACGGCGCCGGCATGCGGTTCCTCGTCCGATTCCGCAACGTCCAGCGGATGACCGGCGTGGACGCGACGCGCACGGTCGTCGAGCGAGGCCGGGCGCGCACCAAGGCCGAGGGACTCGACGGCCGAATCCGGTTCGTCCTCGCCGACGTCTGCTCGAGCGGCCTCGAGGACTCCAGCGCCGACTTCGTCTGGGGCGAGGACGCCTGGTGTTACGTCGTCGACAAGCCCCGCCTCATCGCCGAGGCCGCACGCATCGTCCGGCCCGGCGGCGCCATCGCCTTCACCGACTGGGTCGAAGGGCCTGCCCGCCTTACGGACAAGGAGGCCGACCGCTTCCTGGCGTTCATGAAGTTCCCGAACGTCCAGGACCTGAAAGGCTACAACGACCTTCTGGCGAAGAACGGGTGTAAGGTCGAGACGGCCGCCGACACCGGCCGATTCGCGCCCTACGCGGACCTGTACCTGGGGATGCTCGGCAAGCAACTGACGTACGACGCCCTGAAGATCATCGGGTTCGACGCGAACCTGATGCAGGCGATGGCCGGGGAGATGCAGTTCATGCAGGGCCTTGCGCACGGCGGCAAGATCGCCCAGGGGCTTTTCGTCGCCCGCAAGGCGCAATGAAGGGGACCCGCGTGACGACCGTCGTCTATAGTTCGCCCTTCGTGCCTGCGGAGTGGATCGCGGCCCACGGGGCCCGGCCGAAACGCATCCGGCCGGACGCCGCCGCCGCGGCACGATCCGCCGCGCCCGTCGCCGGCATGTGTCCCTACGCGCGGGCGCTGGCCGGCGAGGCCATGGCCTTGCGCGACGGCCAGGTCGCCGTCTTCACCACCACCTGCGACCAGATGCGCCGCGCCGCCGAGTGGACCGCCCTCGAAACGCCGGCGCCCGTCTTCCTCTTCAACGTGCCCGCCACGCACGGCACGCCCGCCGCCGCCAGGCTCTACCGCGACGAACTCCATCGGCTGGGACGTTTCCTCGCGCGCCTCGGCGCGAGCGAACCCGCGCGCGAAAAACTCGCCGACGTCATGGAGTCCTACGATGCCCGCCGCCGCGAACTTCGCGACGCGCTCGGCATCCTGGCGCCCCGCGAGGCCAGCGAGGCCATCGCCGCGTTCGACCGGGATGAGCGGCCGCGCCTTCAAGGCGAGCGCCGCTCGCTGCCGCACGGCATCCCGGTCGCGGTGGTCGGTGGGCCGCTCATGCGCAACGACGCGC
>JAPLMM010000111.1 GCA_026387035.1 Planctomycetota bacterium | reverse complement strand
TTTTTGGTTTCCGCCTCATCCTTTACGAAACCACGCCGGCGTCTGTATTCGTTCAACACGTCTCCGCCCGCCAACCTGACGTATTCGTGCACGACCTGGCTGTGCTGAACCCGTCCCTGCATCAAATTGATCATCTCGGCTGTCCAGCCCTCGCGGGCCTTGTTGGTAGCCTGGGTAGACCTGAACAGGTGACAGTAAACCCGCTTGCCGTTAAGTCCGGCGCGCCGGCATTATAAGTGGGACGCGTGTCCTGAAGGGATCCCGTTGGGAGAACCGCCTCGTGGCGGTTTACGCGGACGACGACGCCGAGGCGGACGGGTAAATGTGAACCTCGCGCCGCGTTGTGTCTGTGCGGCTTCTCGTCGGTTGACAGGGCGCTCGCCGACGCCTAGACTTGTTTCCATTGCGGCTCGGGGTGCAAGCGGAGGGCGGACGGACGGCTCGGGCGGCGGTTCCGCGTTCTGGGCATGCCGGCCGAAGTCCCGGCGCGCCGGGACTTGGTGAGGGTCCGATGGACCGTTTCGAGTATCGCGAGGGCGGGCTGTGGTGCGAGGACGCAGCGGTGGCGGACCTGGCCGGCCGCTTCGGCACGCCGCTCTACGTCTATAGCGCCGCCACCCTGCGCGACCACTACCGCAAACTCGCCCGCGCGTTCGCGGCGCTAGAGCCGCTCATCTGCTTCTCGGTCAAGGTCTGCTCGAACACGCACATCCTGCGCCTTCTGGCGGAGGAGGGGAGCGGGTTCGACCTGGTCTCGGGCGGGGAACTTTACCGCGTCATCCAGGCGGGCGGCGACCCGGGGCGCTCGTGCTTTGCCGGCGTCGCCAAGACCGATGAGGAGATCCGATACGCCCTCGAGCAAGGCATTCACCTCTTGAACGTCGAGAGCGAGGCGGAACTCGCGAACCTGGCGCGCCTCGCGGAGGAAACCGGACGGACCGCCCGGGCCGCCCTCCGAGTCAATCCCGACGTGGACCCGAAAACCCACCGCTACGTCACGACGGGCAAACGGGAGACGAAATTCGGCGTGGACCTGGAGCGGGCGGAACGCGTCTTCCGCGCGTTTGCCGGTTCGCCCGGCGCCCGGCACGTGGCCCTCGCCGGCATCCACATCCACATCGGATCGCAGATCCTCTCCGTCGATCCGTACGTCGAGGCCGTCGAGAAAGTGCTCGGCCTCGTCTGCCGGCTGCGCGGAGCGGGCCTCGAGGTGACGTCGCTGGACATCGGCGGCGGGTTCGGCGCCCATTACGAAGGCGGCGAGGCCCTCGATGCCGACGCCTTCGGCCGCGCGCTGGTGCCGATGCTCCAAGGCGCGGGTCTGGAGATCGTCATGGAGCCCGGCCGATTCATCACCGCCAGCGCCGGCATCCTCGTCACTCAGGTCCAGTACGTGAAGGAGGGCGGCGACCGTAAGTTTCTCCTGTGCGATTCGGGGATGCACCACCTCATCCGGCCGGCGCTGTACGGCTCGTACCATCACGTCTGGCCGGTCGAGCCGGGGCCGGACTTCGTGCCGCGCCGGCGCAGCCGCGATGAGAGGATGCCCGGCACGGAGGTGGTGGACGTGGTCGGTCCGATCTGCGAGTCGACGGATTTTCTTGCGAAGGATCGCCATCTGCCGCCCGTCGCTCGCGGGGCTTTGCTGGCCGTCTTCAGCGCGGGGGCCTACGGCATGGTGATGGCGTCGGAGTACAATTCATTTCCCCGGCCGGCGGAGGTGCTCGTCGAAGGCGGCGAGGCTCGCCTCATCCGCCGACGCGGAACCTACGACGACCTCGTCGCGCCCGAGAAAAACCTTTCGGACTAAGCGGGCCGCCTGCCGCCGGCAGGATGTTCTTCGGGTGGCGGCCTTCCTAGGCCGCCACCCGTCTCGCGGCCTCCGTGTTCTTCGCGGCGGTCCCGGCACGCCGGGACCGCCGCGCGATTTCTCAGACAGAGCACTAGCGCGCGCTGCCCGCCGCCGGCAGGACGACGTCCACTTCGGCGGGCCCGTCGCGTCCGAGGCGGACCTCGACGGTCCTGGAGCGCCGGTCCGCCCGGGCGGTGATGCGGTACGATCCGAAGAAAGCGCGGACGGCGATGCGTCCTTCCTCGTCGGTCCTTCCGGCGGCATCGGTCCGCCAGAGGTG
>JAPLMM010000110.1 GCA_026387035.1 Planctomycetota bacterium | reverse complement strand
GGCGGCCTGGGAGACGCGCACCCCGGACGAACCACCCCTATGCAAGGAACGCCTCGGCGATGGTTCACGTGGACCCGACGGGAAAGGCGACGTTTCGCTTCTATCACGCGGCAAACGGTCCGGTCTTTGTGGTGGGCGACTTCTGCCGCTGGCACACGGACCACCTGCCCATGCGGAAAGTCTCGGACTCCGAATGGACCCTCATGATGCGCCTTCCCCCCGGGACCTTTGAGTTCCGGTACTTCGCCGACGGCACGTGGTACACCGACTATGCCGCTTTCGGCGTGACCCGGAACCGTTTCGGCGACTTTAACTCCGTCGTCCGCATCCCGAAGGTCCACTCCGCGATCGCCGAGCCGGTGCACGTCCACCTGCCTCAAGCGACGCGCCTCGCCGCATCCGCCTGATCGGCGACGCACGGAAACGCCCGCTTCGCCTCTCCCGCTCATCCCGGCTCAGTTCACTGTAAACCGATACGCTCCCGGGTCCATTTTATTCATCCGCGGGAACGGGCAAACGGGTTGTCGCCCCATTTTTCTCACTGCGGCAGGGAGCGGACGCGGATGTTCCGAATGGCCGCCTTCGTCCGCCACGCCGCGATGCCGAGCGGCTGCGAAAGTTCCACCTCCGAACGGACGGAGATCTTCCGCTCGCCCGGCTCGGCGTCGATGACTTGCTCGTCGTCGATCCACGCCTCGATCTTCGTCTCCGTGATGCGCATCCGAATCCGGTACCACCGGCCGTTGGCGAACGAGAGTATCCGCGTCGTCTCGTTCTCCGAGGCGTCCATGTCGTTGAACGACGACAGACCGACCAGCGATCCGCCCCATCCGCCGACGATGAGCGTCACGCACGAATACCGCACGGGAACCGTCAGACCGCAGAAAAAGTCGCTCCCGTCCACCCGCATCGCCTCCAGCGCCACCTCGTAGTTCATCCGCAACGGATCCTCGGTCCACGTGATGCCCGTCAGGTCCGCCGGGCCCATGCCAAGGATAATCCGGCCGTCCTCGACCCGCACGTCCCCCTGGCCGCCGAACCGGGTCACCTCCCATCGGCCGAGTCCCGGCGCGCCGGGATCGAACAGGCTTTCCCATCCCTCCGCGTCGGCCGCGGGCGCCGGAGACGGACCGGTCGGCGTCTCCCGGCACCCCGCCGCGAGGCCGAGCGCAACCAAGACAAGCAGGCCCGCCCATCGCTTTGCGCCGCGAAGACTTTTCATTTCAGGCTCCCTTTCGGGATTCGCCCCGCCCACGAAGCGTTGACACACGCCGCCTCAAGGCGAGGAGGCCGGCGCGGCGGCAGCCTCGGCCCACTTCTGGGCCTGGGGCGAATCGCTCACCATCGGGAAGACCGAGATCCGCAACCGCGCCCAGCCCATCGGCACGAGCGTCACCGTCTCGACGGGCTCCTCCGTGCGGGCCGGGCTGGCCTGGAGCACCGCGACCAGGTCGTGGCGGTCGAGCGTCCACTCGGGGATCTTGCGGGCCTTGGCCAGCAGTTCAACGGGCGCCGCCTCCAGGGCAAACGGAAGCCCCGCGATGGGCCACGCTTTCTTGACCACCCGGATGGAGGCGTCGGGGTTCTGCGGGTCGAGTTCCAGGCCGTAGTTCCAGGCGGTCGTCGGATGCACCTCCATGGCCGGCCACGCATCGGTCCCGCCGTAACGGACCCATTTCTCGCCGATCCGCAGGGAGAACGCCAGGGGCCCGCGGCGGACGCTCACGGCCCCCTTGTTTTTTTCCCACACCGTGGCGGCCAGACGCATCGGCAGGTCGAGCACCACCTTGTCGCCGTCGGCCCACGTGCGGTCGATGACGAGGTACGAGAGCGGCTCGGCCTTGGCCTTGAGGGCCTTGCCGTTGACCGAAACCTTGGCGTCCTGGCACCACCGCGGAATCCGCAGGTAGAGCGGGAACCGGACCGCCTTGGGCGTCGAGAGGGTCAGCGTAACGGTCTCGTCGGCCGGGTAGGCGGTGGCCTCGGCGATCCGGACGGTCGTGCCGTCGCCAACCTTGGCCTCGACCTCCGACGCGCCGTAGAGCGAGGCGCACAGGCCGCGGTCCCACGTGGCCAGCCACATCTCCTGGGCGTAGTACGGCCAGCCGTGCGACACGTTGTGCTGGCAGCAGCGGTATCCGTGCGGGTTATAGCCGAACATGCAGCCGCCGTTCTGGATGCCCGGGCTGTGATTCTTGGAGTCGAGGACGGCCTGGTTGGCGGCGGTCAGGTAATGCAGGCCCTTCAGGTCGGGTGTCATCGAGGCGGGGAACGAGTTGAAGGCTATCTCCTCGCATCGGTCGGCCCACAGGGGATGGCCCGAGATCTTCGTGAGCATCTCAAAACTGTGCATGAACTCGACCCACGTGCACGTCTCGGTGCCTTGGCGCGGGTCGGTGTAGCCCGGCCGGCAGTTCTCGTCGGCCGCCAGGCCGCCGCCGGGGAACTGCCCGTAGATGCCGGTGATCGTGTCGTAGTTGCGTCCGGCGGCCTCCAGGAACTTCCGGTCGCCGGCCTGCATGTAATAGACGCCCGGCTCGCGGAAGCCCTGCGAGAGGTTGACCCCGTGCCAGTTCGGAATGCCGTCGGTCCAGTTGGCGCCCGAGCGGTGAATCTTCGGTCCCAGGTCCAGCAGCGACTTCTCGCCCGTGCGATTGTAGAGCCAGTAGAGGCTCTCGATGTTGTCGCCCATGCGCATCTTGGGCCAGTAGCCGGCTATGAAATCGGCGTCCGGGTAGGCCAGTTGCCACTTGAAGTAGCGGGCCATGAACGGCAGGACCCGCTCGTCGCCCGTGAACTCGTAGTGCGACTGAAGGATGTTGAGCATAAGCATGTGCGGCCAAAAATCGGTCTTGCCCTTCAGCGAGGTCTTGAGGCCGCGCGGGCCGAACCAGCCGTCCGGCTCCTGGCTCGCCAGCACCGGTTCGATCCAGCGGCGCGCCTCCTTGATGATCGCCTCGTCCTTCAGCACGTAGCCCAGGTCGCCATAGCCCTTGAGCCAGTACGGCAACTCCTCCCAGCCGCTGTGCCCCTGGCCGCTCGGGTCGGCCCAGGAGTTGCCCTCGAACTTGCACCAGCGCGAGAGTTCCGTGAGGCGGCCGGTCATGCCCTCGCGCTCCAGTTCCAACTGGCGCCGCAGCCAGCCCCGGGGCGTGATGGCGCCGATCGGCAACTTGACGAACGGGCTGGGCACGAGCGGCGCGCGGTTGCTCGGGTAAAGCGCACCGGCGTCCTTCGCCGCCACCTCCCGTACCACGCGGACCTCGTCCGCCGCCCACACCCCGCCGGCCGCCGCCAGCAGAATCGCCGCTGCCACGAGAACCTTCGGATTCATTTCAGACCTCCGGTATGGCCGAGTGTGCGTCCGCCCCCGAGGCGGCGCTGCATCTTCCCGGCAAGCCGGGCAATTGTCCGGGCAAGCGCCGGTCAAAAGCAAGCACATTTTCCGCATCGGCCCGGGGAGGGACCACTTTGCCCTTTTCACGGCGCCCCTCACACCTTAGACTTGGGGCGCCTCAAACGCCGGACCCAAATATGGCTAACGCCGTCCGCATCCTGGCGCTCGAACCGTACCTCGGGGGGTCGCACGCCGACTTCCTCCACGGCCTCCAGGCCCGCAGCCGCCACGACTGGACGCTGCTCGGAATGCCAGCGCGGAAATGGAAGTGGCGGATGCGCGGGGCCGCCCTGCACCTGTCGCGCGAGGCGGCACCATTGGCCGCCAAAGGCTTCGACCTGGTCTTCGCGAGCGATTTCCTCAGCGTCGCCGACTGGAAAGCCCTCGCCCCGCCGGACCTCGCGCGCCGGCCCGTCGTCACCTATTTCCACGAGAATCAACTCTCCTATCCGCTGGAGCCCGGCCAGCGCCGCGATTTCCAGTACGCCTTCACGAACCTGGTGACGTGTCTCGCGTCCAGCGAGGTGTGGTTCAACTCGGCGTTCCACCGCGATTCGTTCCTCGAGGCGGTCGGCCGGCTGCTGGCCAAGATGCCGGACTTCGTCCCCGAGGGTCTCCCGGACTCCATCCGCGAGCGCAGCCGCGTCATGCCGCCCGGCATGGACCTGAGGCCTTTCGTCGCAGGGCGCAAACGCACGGACCGCCAGCCCCCCCTCACCATCCTCTGGAACCACCGGTGGGAATACGATAAGAACCCCGAGGCGTTCTTCGAGATCCTCTTCTTCCTGGCCCAGGAAGGCGTGCCGTTCCGCCTGACCGTCGTGGGTGAGACCTTCCGCAAGTGGCCGGCGGTCTTCGAGGAAGCCAAGCGGCGCCTGGCCGACCGCCTGGTCCGGTTCGGCTACGTGCCCGACCGCCGGGCGTATGAGGAATGCGTGCGGGAGGCGGACATCGTCGTCTCGACGGCGATCCACGAGTTTTTCGGCCTCTCGGTCATCGAGGCGATCGCGGCCGGGTGCTTCCCCCTCCTGCCCGCGCGCCTGAGTTACCCCGAGATCGTGCCCGCCGAACTCCACGAGACGTTCCTTTATAAAGACGAGCGCGAACTGCGGGTGAAACTCGGTCGGCTCCTCCGGGGCGAAGGCCCGTGGGACCGCCTGGCGAAACTCGCCAACGGCGTGCAGCAATACGATTGGGGGAACCAGATCCGGCGGTACGACGAGGCCCTTGCCGTCGCCGCCCGGCTCCGCTAGGGTAAAGCCCGGCTTCGCCGTGGCGATGCCCGCCTCGCCTGACGAAGGGAACGACCGCTGGCCCCGCCGTCCGCCAAGAACTATCTTCGCCGGCTCCCGAAAAAAAATCGCCGCACGCTGCGCCGGCGGCTGCTCGCGTGGTACACGAAGAACAAGCGCGACCTCGCCTGGCGCCGCACGCGCGACCCCTACCGCATCTGGGTCGCCGAGGTGATGCTCCAGCAGACGCAGGTCCCGACCGCCCTGCCCTACTATGCGAGATTTCTCAAGCGATTCCCGACCGTCGGGGCGCTCGCCCGCGCGACGGACCAGGCGGTGCTGAAGGTCTGGCAAGGCCTCGGCTACTATCGCCGCGCGATGAACCTGCACGAGGCCGCCCGGCGCGTCGTCCGCGACCACGGCGGGCGCGTGCCCGACGACCCGCGCGCGCTGGCGCGCCTGCCCGGCGTCGGACGCTACACCTGCGGGGCGGTCCTGTCGATCGCGTTCGGTCGGCCCCTCGCGGCGCTCGACGCGAACGCCGTCCGCGTCATCGCCCGCTGGCTTGCCGTCCGCGAGGCCACGGACGCCGGCGCGACGCGCGCCGGCCTCTGGCGCGCCGCCGAGACGCTCGTGCCCGACAAAACCCCCGGCGACTGGAACCAGGCGGTGATGGAACTCGGCAGCCGCGTCTGTACGCCGCGCCAACCCAACTGCCGCTCCTGCCCGGTCCGGGGCCTGTGCCTCGCGTTCGCCCGCGGCCTCCAGGAGCAGGTTCCCGCGCGCCGCCCGCGCCGCCGCATCCCCCACATCCAGGTCGGCGCCGGCATCGTCTGGCGACGAGGACGGATTCTCCTCTGCAAGCGCCGGGCCGACGCGATGCTCGGCGGCCTGTGGGAGTTCCCCGGCGGCAAGATCCGGCCCGGCGAATCCGCCGAAGCCTGCATCCGCCGAGAACTACGGGAGGAATGCGACCTCGCGGTGACCGTCGGCAGGCACCTCGTGGATGTGACCCACGCGTACTCGCACCTCCGCGTGACACTCCACTGCTACCACTGCCGTTCCGCCCGCGGCCGGGCGAAGGCCCTCGGGTGCGACGAGGCCCGCTGGGTCAGCCCGGAGCGAATTGCCGACTATCCCCTGCCGGCCGCCGACGTGCGGATCCTCGAGGCCATCCGCTCCGGCAAGCGGTAGAAAACGCCCCGTCTCCTTTTCTCGCCGAACTCCGCTTTACGCAGCGGCGTCAAAAAAGTACACTGTCGGCGGCTGGCTAACCCGAAAAGGAGGCTTCGGCCATGAAGCGATGGATGCTCCTCGTCACCCTCGCCGGGCTCGTCTCGGCCGGCGCGGCGCCTTCGACCTTGGCCGCCCGGGCGCCGCTCAGCGTCGACGACCTCAAGGTCGTCTACGAATCCGCAAGCGACGTCGTCCAGTTCCAGATCGAATCGGTCCAGGCGAATCCGACGGCGGCGCCGCGGCTCGTGTGGGAGGTCCGCGGGCCGATCCTCGAAACGTTCAAGGGCCATCTCCTGCCCGGCACCATTTCGGTCCACGTGGAGAGCGTCGTCCGGTCGTTCGACCTGCCCCGCGCGGAACTCGAGGGGCGCCAGTTCGTCGTCGCCATCAAGCCGCTCTCGGAGCAGGCCGACCGCCGGTTCCAACTCGTCGGCAACTACGGGTTCGAGGCATCGAGCGCCGAGGCGACGGCCCTGAGGGAACTGGCGGCGGCCGAGGCCCAGCGCGGCTCCGGGGGCGAGAGCCTGCGGCTTTCGGTCCGACCTCTGGAGAAGGTCTTTCCGGTGGACGGCCCGAAGACGGTCGAGATCCGCCTGACGAACGAGGGATCGGATTCCGCGACGTATCTCCAGGCGCCCATCGCCGAACGCGACGGCCAACTGTACCTGACGGGCCAGGGCGCCATTCGCATCCGCGACCTGAGCGGCCGCATCGTCCCCGACAAGGGGAAGATCGTCACGGGCCAAGTCCCGCCGCCTCCCCCGACGCCCGCCCTCATCCTCCCGAAGGCCAGTTTCGTCGAGACCCTCGACCTCGCGAAGTACTACGACCTTTCCGCCGGCCGGTACACGCTCGTCGTCATGCTGGCCGCCCCGACGGGCAACGCCCGGATCCCCTCCAACGGCCTGTCGTTCCAGGTGGGCGCGGTCAATCTGCCCGAGGCGCCGCCGGCCCCGGAGCCGATCGGCCTCCCCGCGGCTGAGGCCGGCACGACACCGGCCCCTCCTGCCACGAAGGAACAAGTGGACCTTCCCGCACCGTCCTCGTACAAGCCGGGCGAGGCGGTCTCCGGCCTGGCGGGCCTCCTGAGGCCGGCGAAGAGCCATTACGCCCTCGGCGAACCGATCGAGGTCGAGTTCCGCCTCATCAACCGGGGACCGCGGAGCCTGGCCGTCGACGCGCGGCTGGAGCGGAGCCTCACGGTCACTGTGACGCCGGTCGGCAACGCGGCTGCTCCGCTCTTCATCCGCCAGGTTATCCCGTGGGCGGACGACGGCAACACGGTGCCCGAGGCGCAGGCCTTTCTGCGCGAAGGCGCGTTCTGGGGACAAACGATCAACCTGAACGTGCTGTTCGGCAAGAGCCTGGACGCCTTCCCCGCCCCGACGCCGGAGGAAGTCTCCGCCGGCAAGGACCTCTCGTACGAGCGGTTCGGGCGGAACCTCTTCGGCTTCAACAAGGCCGGCCTCTATCGCTTGACGGCCGCGTACCGCGTCGCGCGGAGCCGGGCGGCCGAAGCCGCCGCCGGCACCGGACCGCCCTCCATCTGGTGGACCGGCGACCTGGAGACGAACGCCGTCACAATCCAGATCCTCGAACGCTCGCCGGAAGGCGGGCCGTAAGGTCGGCTCCGGAGGACCCGCGTGCTCGATTCCGTCCTGGCATGGATACGGCGAGGGCTGGCCGTCGGCATCCTCGCCGCCATGCTCCTGCCGATCGTCACCGTCAAGGGGTGTGAAAAGGATGCCACGAAGATCACCTACACCGGCTGGGCCCTCGTGTGGGAGGCGCCGACGCTCATCAGCATCCCCGTGTTCGCCGTGGCCGCCGCCGGGCTTACCTTCGTGAGCCGCCGCCTCCGCTCGGCCGTCGGAAGACACATCCTGGCGCTTCTGAAAATCATCTTCGCCGGCGCAGCGGGCGCGTGGACATACTGGGCCTTTGCCGTGTGGTCCGCCACCATGGAGGTTTGGGCAGAGGTAGGCTTCTGGCTGGTTCTCGGCGCAGGCTCGGGCATCGCCGCGTGTGACCTCGTGGAAGCGGGCGCAGCGTGGATCGCCTGGCGCCGGTGGAAACGGAGCCGGGCGATTCCCTTTCTTGAGGATCCGCTCGTCCGATTCACCGGACTTGGGAACATTGTATTGGGATCCGCGCTCATCGCCGTCGTCGTGCTCGGGACCGCCATCTGGTTTGCCATCGACCAGGAATGGCCCCCGGCCTTCGCCTGGCTCTTTCTGGGAAGCGCGTTCCTTTTCTTTGCCGCTTGGGGCGCCCTGGCTTTCCTGGCGGGATGGGGCGTCCGGCGCGGACTCGGCTGGGCGCGGGTTCTCACGCACCTCGGCGCCTTGGCCACGACCTTCCTCGCGGCCGGACTCCTCTTCCTCACGCTCCTCTACATGACGCAGGGTTTCGACAATTGGGAGCGCCTCCGCTTCGACCAGGTCGACGAGGACCTCTTATGGGGCTGGGCGGCCATCGCGTTCTTGCT
>JAPLMM010000109.1 GCA_026387035.1 Planctomycetota bacterium | reverse complement strand
GTGATGCTGGGCGCGCTCGCGTACTTCGGTTTCTGGCGCGGCGGGTGCGTGTGCCCGATCGGCGGGATTCAGAACGTCGCGCTCGCGCTCGGGGATTCCACCTACGCCATTCCCTTGGCCGTGCTCGCGTTTTTCCTCCTGCCGCTCGTCGCCGCGCTCTTTTTCGGGCGCGCGTTCTGCGGGGCGGTCTGTCCCCTCGGGGCCGTTCAGGACGTCGTGCTGGTGCGGCCGGTGAAGGTGCCGGCCTGGCTCGAGCACGCGCTAGGTCTCCTAGCGTATGTGTACCTCGGGGCGGCGGTGCTGTTTGCGGCCACGGGGTCCGCGTTCGTCATCTGCCGATACGACCCGTTCGTCTCGATCTTCCGCCTCGTGCCGCTCTTCCGTTCCGAGAGCCTGATGGACGCGGTGCGCGGCAGCATGACGATGCTGATTCTTGGGGCGAGTTTTCTGGTGATCGGCCTTTTCGTCGGTCGTCCGTATTGCCGCTACCTCTGCCCTTACGGTGCGGTGCTGAGGCTCTTCTCGCGGGCGTCGCGGTGGCACGTCGCCATTACGCCGGACGAGTGCATCGAGTGCCGCTTGTGTGAGGACGCGTGTCCGTTCGGGGCGATTCGCAACCCCGCCCCGCCGCCGACGGGTCCGCGGACGGCGGGCAAAGGCCGCCTGGCGGCGCTGGTCGTCGCGCTGCCGATCCTCGTGGGGCTGGGCGCCGGACTCGGCACGCGGGCGGGACCGGCGATGGCTCAGGTGCACGACATGGTGCGCCTGGCGGACCGGGTGCGCCTCGAGCAGGAAGGGAAAGTCGAAGGCACGACGAACGCAAGCGATGCGTTCTATACGACGCGCCGGCCGGCCGAGGAACTCTACCGCGAGGCCGCGGGCATCGTCGGCGATTTTGTCTGGGGCGGCGGAGCGCTTGGGGCCTGGGTGGGCCTCGTCGTCGGCGCGAAACTCCTTCATCTCTCGGTCCGCCGAATGCGGACCGACTATGAACCGGACCGCGCGACGTGCCTCGCCTGCGGGCGGTGCTTCGCGTACTGCCCCAAAGAGCAGGCCCGGCGGGCGAAGAAGGACACGCAGGAAGACGGATGACGACAGAGAGACGAAACCCGTTTGATTCCCGCCGGCGAGCCGGAGTCGCCTACGCTGTTGCGTTGGGCGCGGCGATCGTGGCCGGGGCGTTCTCGCTGGCGGTCGGCGTCGAACTCGTCGCGCACTGGGTGGCGAGCCAGCGGTGGGACCCGTTTGATTCCCAGGAACTCGCCCGGATGCGCGAGGAGGCGCTCAAGGAGAGTTTCAGCGACGCGGCGCTCGTCGAGAAGATCCGGGGGTACGAACTTTCGCTTCGCCGGGAGTACTACTATCGGCAGGCGTTTTCGCGGTGGGGCGGTTGGCTCCTTCTGGGCGGGGTGGTGGTGTTCCTGGCGGCCGTCAAGTACGCCGCCGATTGCCGCAACGAGGCGCCCCGGCCGGCAGGCGGGGCGGCGCCGGAAGACGCTCCCCGGACGGCTTCGGCGGCTCGTTGGGCGGTGGGCGCGGTCGCACTGGCGATTGTCGGGGCGACGGCGGGCGTCATCGTGCACTTCGTGCCGGCGCCTCCGACGGAAGAGCCGACGGGTGCGGCGGCGCGTTATCCTTCGCCGGAGGAGATCGCGCGCCAGTGGCCGCGGTTCCGCGGCCCGGGGGGCGTCGCGACGAGCGCCTACGCAAACATTCCGACGAAGTGGAACGGTAAGAGCGGCGAAGGAATCCTGTGGAAGACGCCGGTGCCGCTGCCGGGACGCAATTCGCCCGTCGTCTGGGGCGACGCGATTTTTCTGACCGGCGCGACCGAGAAGAAGCGTGAGGTCTATTGTTTCGACGCCCGCTCCGGCCGCCTGAGATGGCAGAGGCCGGTCGAGACGCCCGAGGGAAGGGCGGCGCCCCCGCCCGAAGTGGAAGAGGCGACGGGCTATGCGGCTCCGACGGCGGTGACGGACGGCCGGCGCGTCGCGGCCATCTTCGCGAACGGCGACGTCGCGGCATTTGATTTCGAGGGGAAACCCCTCTGGGCGCGGTCGCTGGGCGCTGCGAAGAACACCTACGGCCACGCGGCCTCGCTCGCCATGTATCGGAACATGGTGCTGGTTCCATACGACCAGGGCCGTCCGGAGGACCGCAAGAGCTGCCTGATCGCCCTGAACGCCGCGACGGGGAAAACCCTCTGGGAAGCGCTCCGCCCGGTCAGCAACTCGTGGGCGACGCCGATCGTGATTGACGCGGGCGGAAAGGCGCAGGTCGTCATGGCGGCCGACCCGTGGGTCATCGCATACAACCCCCTCACGGGCGCGGAGGTCTGGCGCGCGAAGTGCCTGCGGGGCGACGTGGCCCCGAGCCCCGTGTTCGCGGGCGGCGTGGTGTATGCGGTGAACACGGGGGCCGACCTCGTGGCCATCCGGGCCGACGGCCAGGGCGACGTCACGAAGAGCCGCATCCTCTGGCGCTCGCCCGACAACTTGCCGGACGTGGTCAGCCCGCTCGCCGGCGGCGGACTCGTCTGGACGCTGCTGGCGTACGGCACGCTGACGTGCTACGACGCGCGCGACGGCCGGATCGTGTACGAGCACGACCTGGATGTGGCGTTCTGGTCGTCGCCGAGCCTCGTGGGCGACTCGATCTACCTGACGAGCGAAAAGGGCGTGACGTTCATCGTCTCGGCGACGAGGAAATTCAAGGAACTCGGCCGCTCGGAGTTGGGCGAGAAGGTGTACGCGAGCCCGGCGTTCCTCGACGGCCGCATCTACCTCCGCGGCGAGAAGCACCTGTTCGCCATCGGAAACGCGAAAGAATGAGCGACCTCGACCTCCAATTCGTGGACGAGGCGGTCCGGCAAATCGGCCGCCGGCCGGAGACGGTAATCCCCATCCTCCAGGCCATCCAGGAGCACTACCGCTACCTGCCGGAGGAAGCGCTCGAGCGGGTGTGCGCGATTACCGACATTACGCCGGCCCGGATCGAGGGCGTGGCGACATTCTATTCGCAGTTCCGCCGACGCCCGATGGGACGCCACCTCGTCCGCGTCTGCATCGGGACGGCCTGCCACGTCAAAGGCGCCGGCGTCGTCCACGACGCCTTTTATCGGCACCTCGGCATCGCCGAGGGCGACGACACCGACCCGGAGCGGATCTTCACGGTGGAGAAAGTGGCGTGCCTCGGGTGCTGCACGCTCGCGCCGGTGGTGCAGATCGACGGCCTGACGTACGGCCACATGGCGCCGGACCTCGTGCCGAGGGTGCTCCGGGATTTTCTGGCGTCCGAGAAGGCGCTCGCCGGCCGGCGCAAGAAGCGGCTCGCGGCGCCGGCCGAGGCCGGGGGCGGGCAGATCCACATCGGCCTGGGCTCGTGTTGCGTGTCGCGCGGGAGCGGCAAAGTGCAGGAGGCGCTGGAGCGGGCCGTGGCCGACGCCGGCGCCCCGGTCGTCGTCAAGCGGGTCGGGTGCGTCGGTATGTGCCACCAGACGCCGCTCGTCGAGATTGTCGTGCCGGGGCGGCCCTCCGCGTTCTACGCGCAGGTTCAGGCGGACGACGCGGGGGCGATCGTTCGGAGGCACTTCAAGCCTCGCGGCCTTTCGCGGCGCGTGCGTGCCGCCGCGGGGCGAGCACTCGATGCGCTCCTGACGGACGAGGCGTGGCAGCCCGTCGCGCGCTATGCGATGGATGTGCGCGACCCGCCGGTGGCGGCCTTTCTCGGCCCGCAGCAGCACCTGGCCACCGAAGGGTTCGGCCGGATTGACCCGCTGGACCTGGACGAGTACCTGGCCGCCGGCGGCTTCCAGGCCGCCGAGCGGTGCCTGCGGGAGCGGACGGCGGAAGAGGTCATTGACGAGATTCGCCGGAGCGGCCTGCGCGGGCGCGGCGGCGCGGGGTTCCTGACGGGCGAGAAGTGGCGGCGCGTCCGCCAGGCCCCGGGCGAGCCGAAGTATCTCGTCGCGAACGGCGACGAGGGCGACCCGGGGGCCTTCATGGACCGGATGCTCCTGGAGTCGTACCCGTACCGGATCATCGAGGGAATGATCGTCGGGGCGTTCGCCGTCGGCGCGGCCGAGGGCATCTTCTACATTCGCCACGAGTATCCGCTGGCGGTTCGGCGGGTGCGCGAGGCGCTCGAGCGGTGCCGGGAGCGCGGAATCCTGGGCGAGCGCGTCCTGGGCACGGACTTCCGGCTGGACCTGCGGATCATGGAAGGGGCCGGGGCGTTCGTCTGCGGCGAAGAGACCGCGATGATGGCTTCCATCGAAGGACGCCGCGGCACGCCGCGCCTCCGCCCGCCGTATCCGAGCGCCTCGGGCCTCCGGGGCAAACCCACGCTCATCAACAACACCGAGACGTTCGCCCTCGTGCCGTGGATTGTGCGGAACGGGGCGGGGGCGTTCGCGGCCATCGGCACGGAGCACAGCAAGGGCACGAAAGTTTTTGCGCTGGCCGGCAAAGTGGTGCGGGGCGGCCTCATCGAGGTGCCGATGGGCGTCACGCTCGGAACGATCGTCGAAGCGATCGGCGG
>JAPLMM010000108.1 GCA_026387035.1 Planctomycetota bacterium | reverse complement strand
TTTCGCTGGACCGGCGGCGCCTTCTGGACCGGAGGCGCCTGCGGGACCGGCGGCGCCTTCTGAGTCGGCTGCACCTGCTGCGCCCGGACGGCCGGCACGATCGCCAGAAACGCCGCCAGCCCCAGAATCGGACGCCACCGGAATGGGCTCACAACGCCTCCCTCGTTTACAGGATTTCCTTCAGGCGTCCGCCCTTGGGCACGCCCTCCGCGGCGGCGGGCGTCACGCGGACGTCCAGGCCCTGGGGATGAGGCAACTTCGCATCGGTTTCGATGCCGAGCAGTTCGTACATGCTGGCGATGAGGTCGCACGGATACACGGGCCTCTCCTTCACCTCTTCGCCCTTGGCATCCGACGCCCCGACGACGCGGCCGCCCTTGAATCCGCCGCCGGCGACGACGGCGGAGAAGACCTTGCCGTAATGTCCGCGCCCGCCGCCCCAGGGCGCTTCCCACTGGACCTTGGGCGTTCGTCCGAATTCGCCGCTCCACCACACGATGGTGCTCTCCAGCAGGCCGCGCTCCGACAAGTCTTCGAGCAGGGTCGCCATGCCTTTATCCAGTTCCGGGAGTTTTCGGCGCATGGCCTGGAAATGCTGCTTATGCGTGTCCCAGCCCTTGGAGTTGATGGTGACGTAGGGGACCCCGCGTTCCACCAGACGCCGCGCCACCAAGCAGGCCTGCCCGAACGTGTTCTGGCCGTAGCGCTCCCTCAACTCAACCGTCTCCTGCCCCAGATCGAACACCTTGCCCGCATCGCCCAGAATCAGATCGTACGCCTGTTCTTCAGCCTGCCGGGAGGCGGCCAACTGCGGATCGTCGGCCAGGGCGTGCTCCAGCGTGTTCAGTTTGTGGAGCAATTCGCGCCGGTCCCGCTGCCGCTGGTCGGAGATGCCTTGGGCGACGACGCCTTCCACGACGAACGGCGTCTTCGCCGGGTCGCCGCCCGTGGCAAAGGGCTTGTAGCGCGACCCCAGAAACCCTGCTTCGGAAAAGCGGCCCTGCGACTCGGTCAACACGATGTAGGGCGGAATCAGTCCGCGGTATCCGGCGTTGGTGCCCTTGAACAGCGAGACCACGGCGCCGACGCTCGGATAGACATCCCGGCCGCCGGGCGTTCGTCCGGTTTGAACTATGTAAGACGCCGTTTCATGGGCGTTCACCCCGTGCGTCATGCTGCGGATGATGGAATACTTGTCGGCCTGCTTCGCCAGCAGCGGAAGCAGTTCGCCGATTTGGATCCCGTCCACGTTGGTGGGAATCGGATGGTTCAACGGGCCGCAGTAGTCGTTGCCCGCGTCCGGTTTCGGATCGAAGGTGTCGAGGTGCGGTGGGCCGCCCCACATCCAGATCTGGATGACGGCCTTGGCCTTGGCCGGCGGCGTCAAGGGCGCGGCCCGGGCGTAACGCCCCACGCGGTCGGCCAGCACGAGGCCGGCCGCGCCGAAGAAGCCGAGACGCATCGCCTCGCGCCGGGAGATCGGTTTGCCGCCCATGCCGCAGAGGCCGTCCGGATTGCGCTGTGCGTCCATGTTTTCGCCCCACTATGTGTTCTCAGTGCCGGTAAAGAAACTCGGCGCTGTTGATCAAAGCCCAGGCGAGATCCAGCAGGCCCTCACGCCCTTTCGCCGGGCCGGACGGGTGATACCCTTCCACGATCTTCAACTCCTCTTCCGTCGGGAACCGCGAGAGAATCGTCAGGTAAACCTCGGTTACGACCTCTCGCGAACCTTTCCCGGATTGCAGGAGGGACCGAATCCAGGGGCCCTGCTCCAACTTGCGCTGCACGTGGCTCGAATTCAGGAGGTGCAGCCGCTGGTCGGCCGTGGGGCGGTTATTGCGCTCCGATTCCAGGCCCGTGTCGCGCGGCGGGCGCCCGAACATCTCGAGGAAGGAACTCGTGATGCTTCCGTCCGGCAGCGCAATGGCCCGCTGGTCTTCCGGGATGAAGGTGAAAGGCTCCGGAATGGCGCTGGAGTACGCCTCCGTTGTGCCGGTGATCTGGCACAGGGCGTCGATCAGCACCTCCGCCTCCAGGCGGCGCAGGGGATAATGCGCGAAAAGGGCCTCGCCCCCGGGATCCGGAGTATTTGAAATGCAGGACAGTTGATACGTTTGCGCGTTCAGGATCCGGCGGTAGATGTGCTTCAGGTCGTAGTGGTTCGCGATCAATTCCCGTTCCAGGTAGGCCAGCAATTGGGGATGGCTGGGCGGATTGTCCGGACGGATGTCGTCCGGCTCCTGAATGATGCCGCGCCCCAGCAGCCAGGACCAGATGCGGTTCACAATGTTGCGCGCGAACCAGGGATTCTCCGGCTTCATCAGCCAATCGGCAAAGAGTTCCCGCGGATCCTGGTCCGGCGCCAGCCGGGCCGGCGTCCCGTCCGGGAAACACGCCGACGGAGACGCCGCGCCGCCCGTCTTGCCGGAGTCGAAAAAAACGATTTCCTCTTTCCACTCCGCCGTCGCCTTGTAGCCGACCTGCGAGAAAAAAGCCGCCATGCCCGACAATTGCTCTTTCGGCCAGTTCTCGGCGCGCGTTCCCATGAACGTCAGGGCCGCCGCCTGGGCAAGGGCCTGCGGTTCCTTGCTTTGCACGGCGCGGTAGAAGTTGGCCTGGGGCACACGGAAATTGCTGCCGCTCGCCGTAAGCATCTCGCGGACGAACCTGTCGTAAGGCTTGTTTTCCTTGATGCAGGTCCGAATCCAGTGGCGATACGCCTGCGCCGCGTTGGGCCACAGATTGACGGGGAACTCCGCTTTCACCCGCAGCAGTTCGCTCCACTTCATCGCCCAGTAATCCACAAACTCCTCGCGGTCCAACAGGCGATCGATCAAGGCGCGGCGTTTGTCCGGGGCACGGTCCAGCAGAAAGTCTTTCGCCTCTTGTGCGGTGGGCAGCGTGCCGAGGACATCCAGATAAACGCGCCGGACAAACACCGCGTCCGGGCAGAGATTGGCCGGCCGAATGTCCAACTCCTTCAACCGGCCGAAAATCCGTTTGTCGATCTCGCTTTCCGGCGCCAGGACCTCGGGGCCTTCGAAGGGACTCATCGCCGCTCTCGGCGCCGCGGTTTCGGCCGCAGCGCCCTGGGCCACGAGGAGAACGAACACAAAAATCACTGACGCCTTCATCATGCCTTTTGGGTCCGCAGTCGCCTCGGAACGCGCGAGCGAAAAAGCCCCTCTCTGATACGAACCCCGCGGAACACCCGCGGCCACGCACATTCCAACACGCGGCAGCGCCGTGGCAAGCGCCCGGGGAGCCTACGTCTCCGAGCCGTTGCCGCCCGCACGCTTCGTCCGGAAAAAATCCGACAGCACCGCCCCGCACTCCGCCGCCAGGACGCCTTTGGTCACCTCGACCTTGTGATTGAGCCGCGGCTCGTCGAGCAGCCGAAACACCGACTCTACGGCCCCCGCCTTCGGGTCCGTCGCCCCATAGACGAGGCGGTCGATCCGCCCGAGGACCATCGCCCCCGCGCACATGGCGCACGGCTCGAGGGTAACGTAGAGCGTGCAGCCGCCGAGGCGCCACGTCTCGAGCGCCCCGGCCGCCTGCGTCAGCGCGATCATCTCCGCATGGGCCGTCGGATCCCGCAATGTCTCGCGCTGATTGTGCGCGCGGCCGATGATGCGGTCCTCGTGAACGACGACGCAGCCGACCGGAACCTCGTCGGCCTCGAGCGCGGCCCGGGCGGCACGCAAGGCTTCCTGCATCCAGCGTTCATCCTTATCCGGCATGGCCCCATTTAATCACACGGCCCTCGGGCCTGTCAATCCGCCCCTCGCCGACGGGGCCGAAGGCGAACAGTTGCAGCGGGCGCGGGCCGCCTTATAATCGGACTTGTCCGGGCCAGCAGAAGGAGGCGACGTTGACGGCCGCCCTGTTCCGTGCCCCCGAAAGGTTTCTCTTCGGCATCGGCGCCATCGAGTCGCTCGGCGAGGAGGCCCTGCGCTTCGGCCGCCGCTCGCTCCTCGTAACCGGTCGGCGGGCTATGGCAAAGGCCGGCATCACGGACCGCTGCCTCGCGATCCTCCGGAAGGCAGGCATCGAGGCCGATCTGTTCGACGAGGTCGAACCGGAGCCCGATGTCGCCGCCGTGGACCGCTGCCGTCAGGCCATCCGCCGGCATCGGGCCGACGTGGTCATCGGCCTGGGGGGCGGCAGCGCGATGGACGTCGCCAAGGTCGCTGCCGGCCTCGCCCACGAAGAGGAGCCGACCCGCGCCTTTCACACCGGCCGGACGCCCGCGAGCCGGGGCCTCGCGATGATCGCCGTCCCGACGACCGCCGGCACGGGAAGCGAGATGACGAACAACGGCGTCCTCAGCGACCGCGCGCGGGGCTTCAAGGCGAGCATCCGCGACGATTCGTTCGTACCAGCCGTCGCCCTCGTGGACCCGGAACTGACGCTGCCCTGCCCGCCTTTCGTGACGGCCGCGAGCGGCGTCGATGCGCTCGTGCAGGCCGTCGAATCGTACCTGTCGCGCCACGCGACGCCGATGACGGAGGCCCTCTCGCTGCGGGCCGTCGAGGAACTCGCCGCCGCCCTGCCCGGCGTCGTGCATCGCGGCGACGACCTCGCGCTCAGGACGCGCGCCGCCTGGGGAAGCGCGATGGCCGGCCTCGCGCTCTCCAACGCGCGGCTGGGCGTCATCCACGGGATGGCGCACCCGATCGGGGTCCGCTTCGCCGTGCCACACGGCCTGGTGTGCGGCGTGCTTCTGCCGGCGGCGCTGGAGTTCGTCCGCCCGGCAGCGCCGGAGAAGTTCGGCCACCTGGCGAGACTCCTGGGCGACGACCCGGCGGCGTACGCGCGCGAACTTTTGTCGGCGTGCGACTTGCCGGCGCGGCTCACCGAATACGGTCTGCGCGCCGACGCGTTCGACGCGATTGCCGAGGAAAGCCTCGCGAGCGGTTCGACCCAGGCGACGCCTCGGGCCGTGACGAAACAAGACATCCTCGCCCTTCTGCGGGCCGTCGCGTAGTGTAACCGGGTTCGCCGCGGGGCTTGCCCCGCGTCCCGGCGCGCCGGGATCAGCGCCCCGCAAGCGGGGCGGCGAACCCGCCGTGCACAAGGGGCAAGTGGCGCTGCAGGGTTGGAGGATTGATGCGGCATGGAAGAGCCGGCTGCGACGCGCGACGAAATCCGCGCCTTCGACCGCTACGCGATCGAGGCGCTCGGCCTGCCGGGCATCGTCCTGATGGAGAATGCCGGCCGGCAGATCGCCGAGGCGGCCCGCGCGATGCTCGC
>JAPLMM010000107.1 GCA_026387035.1 Planctomycetota bacterium | reverse complement strand
TCGAGGAGGACGCGTCCGGGCTCGGGAAACGCCAGGATCGCCACGCTCCCGCCGTGGAGGATGACCTCGCGCGTCGTCTCGCGCCCGTCGGAGGCGCGGATGTGGTGGACCTCGAGCGCGACCTTTCGGCCGGAGAAAATCTGCTCGCGCTTTAGAACCTGCGGGCGCTCGGCCATCCGTCCGCCGCCTCCCTTTAAGTTGGGGGGTGATTATAGGTCGCCGGCCGCCGCCATGCAACCTTGAGGCCGTTTGGGTGTGCCAAGATTTTCTGGCACGGTCCGCGGCGGCCTCGCAGGGGATGCACAAGGGAAGAGTTGGGTGGCACTGGCGGCTTGCCCGCCAGTGCTTCCCCCTAGCCGCATGCGCACGGCCGGGCAAGACCGGCCGTGCCACACGAGTCATCTGTTGCGCCTTCGGCACGTGCCAGAAAATCCTGGCACACCCAGGCCGTCGGCCAAGCGACAAATAGGCTTGTCCGGCATCGGGAGCCGCTTATAATGCTCCCGTTTGACGCGAGGACACCCATGAAAACAGCGTATCGAACGCACACCTGCGGCGAGTTGAAGAGCGTGCACGCCGGCCAGACCGTCCGCCTGGCTGGTTGGGTCGATTCGAGCCGGGACCACGGCGGCCTCATCTTCATCGACCTCAGGGACCGTTACGGGACCACCCAGTGCGTCTTTAACCCCGAAGTGGCGCGCGAGGCCCACGCCTTGGCCGAGGAGATGCACGGCCAGGACGTCGTGCGGCTGGACGGGACGGTCGCCCTGCGGCCGGCCGCGGCAGTCAATCCGAAGATTCCGACGGGCCAGATCGAGGTCCGCGTGACGGGGGCCGAGGTCCTGGCGAAGAGCGATTCGCCGCCCATCACCGTCGCCGACGATTGCGACGCCGGCGAGGACGTCCGCCTGCGCTACCGGTACCTGGACCTCAGGCGTCCGTGCATGCAGCGGAACCTGCTGGTGCGGCACGAGATCATCCAGGCGATGCGCCGCACGCTCGAAGGCGAGCGGTTCATTGAGGTCGAGACGCCGCTCCTCACGAAGTCCACACCCGAAGGGGCCCGCGACTTTCTCGTCCCGAGCCGCATCAACCCCGGCCGGTTCTACGCCCTGCCCCAGTCGCCGCAACTCTTCAAGCAGATCCTGATGGTCTCGGGCTTCGACCGGTACTACCAGATCGCGCGGTGCCTGCGGGACGAGGACCTGCGGGCCGACCGCCAGCCGGAGTTCACGCAGTTGGATATCGAGATGGCATTTATCGCGGAGGACGACGTCCTGGGTGTAACGGAGCGGGTGGTGGCGGCGGTCGTGAAGGCCGTCAAGGGCATCGACGTCGCGACGCCGTTCCCGCGCCTCTCGTTCGCCGAGGCCATGCGCGATTACGGTTCCGACAAGCCGGACCGCCGGTTTGAGATGAAACTCGCGGACGTGGCGGAGGTCGCGCGGGTGAGCGAATTCCGCATCTTTCGCCAGGCGGCCGAGGCGGGAGGCCACGTGCGCGGCCTCAAGGTTCCGGGCGGTCCCGGCCCCAACCCCAACGGGGCAGGCGGGGCAGGCGCGCCGGGACTCACGCGCAAGGACATTGACAATCTCACCACATTCGCGGCCGACTTCGGCGCGAAGGGCCTCGCCTGGATGCGCGTCGAGGCGGAAGGCCTGACGGGCCCGATCGCGAAGTTCTTTAAGCCTGACCAGTTGGCGGCGATGCAAAAAACGTTTGCCGCACGCGAGGGTGACCTCCTGCTTTTCGTCGCGGACGCGCCGGCCGTCGTCGCCGCCAGCCTCGGCGCTCTGCGGGTTCACCTGGGCCATCGGCTTGGACTGGTGCCGCAGGAGGAACTTAACTTCTGCTGGGTCACCGACTTTCCGCTGTTCGAGTGGGACGTCGAAGAGAAACGGCACGTGGCGATTCATCACCCCTTCACGAGCCCTCGGCCCGAGGACATGGAGCGCCTCGAAAGCGAGCCGCTTTCCGTCCGTGCGCGGGCCTACGACCTCGTGCTGAACGGCGTGGAACTCGGCGGCGGGAGCATCCGCATCCATCGGCCGGACGTCCAGGAACGCGTCTTCCGCCTGCTCGGCATCGGGAAGGCGGAGGCCGACGAAAAGTTCGGCTTCCTCCTGGAGGCGCTGCGGTACGGCGCGCCGCCGCACGGCGGGATCGCGCTCGGCATCGACCGGTTCGTTCGGCTCCTGGTGGGTGCGTCGAGCATCCGCGAGGTGATCGCGTTCCCCAAGACGCAGCGCGCCCAGTGCATGATGAGCGGCGCGCCGGGGACGGTGGACGAGAAGCAACTGAGGGACCTGCACATCCGCCTGCGGCCGGAGGCGAAAGGCGAGGCCGCCGACGCCCCTGCGACACCCCCGGCGCCGCAGAACTAAGCGCGGTTACATAAGTTTTACGCGGTGGGTTCGCCGCCCCGCTTGCGGGGCGCTGGCTGTTTGTAGCGAGGGGCAAGCCCCGCGGCGAACCCGCTGCGCGGGGCGTCACTTGCGGCCGCAGCAACTCTTGTACTTTCGGCCGGAACCGCACGGGCACGGATCGTTTCGGCCGACTTTCCCCGCCATCTTCGCCGGCGGACCCGCGTCCGCCTCGGTGGGCGGCAATTCGCCTCGGCGGACGTATTCGGCAATCCGCTCCATGTCTCCGAGGGCCCGGCGGTAGAACATCTTGTAGCCCTCGCAGAAATGGCTGTGGCGGCCGGGGCTCGTCCCCATCGGACGGTGATGCTTCGGGCATCCGCCCCAGCAGTATTTCAGGTACTCGCAGTCGCGGCACTCGGCGGGAAGGTCGGTCTTCAGGGCCGCGAACTCCTCGACGCGCGGGCTGCGCACGAGGTCCGCGAGCGGCGTTTCCGCGAGGTTCCCGATCCGCCACTCGGGGTACACAAAGTGGTCGCAGGCGTACAGGTCCCCGTTGAACTCGAGGACGTAGGCCGACGCGCACCGCTCGCTCTGGACGCACGTGGTCGCGCGGCTGAGGACGATCGTGTGCAGAACGTTGTCGAAGAAGCGGACGGAGACGCGGCCGACGTCGCGCGCGGACCACTGCTCGAAGACATTCAGGAGGAGCCGGCCATACGCCTCGCCCGTGACGGAGAAATCGGTCGGTTCGTCCGTGCCGGCGCGGCGCTCGAGGATGGGGATGAACTGGAGGTACCGGATGCCGCGGTTGACGAAGTAGCGGTAGATGTTTCCGGCGTGGGGTGCGTTCGCGCGGTTGATCGTCACGAGGACGTTGAACTCGACGCCGTTCTTCCTCAACAGTTCCAGCCCGGCCCAGGCGCGGTCAAAGGTCGGCCGGCCGGCGCGGTCCAGCCGGTACGCGTTGTGGACCTGGGGCGGGCCGTCCAGGCTGATGCCGACGAGAAACTTGTGCTCCGCGAAGAAGGCGCACCACTCGTCGTCCAGCAGAGTCCCGTTCGTCTGGAGGCCGTTGGTCACCACCTGGCCCGGCCGGGCGAACTCGCGCTGGTACGCGACGGCCTGACGGAAGAAGTCTTTGCCGGCGAGGGTGGGCTCGCCGCCCTGCCAGCCGAATTCGCAGCGCTCGGGGTTCGCCTCCAGGTACTGCCGCGTGTACGACGCGAGAAGGTCGTCGCCCATCAGAAACGTTTTCGTGTCGGGGTAGAGTTCGCGCGGTTTCATCGTGTAGTAGCAGTATCGGCAATCGAGGTTGCAGATGCCGCACACCGGCTTCGCCATGATGTGGAACGGCTGGACGTCTTTTTCCACGGCAGGCTCTCCGCTCTTTTCAATCGCCTCGGGTACTATACGCAAGCGGGGAAGCGCAGGCAACTCTAAGACGCGGCCGAGGCCCGTCCCCTGGCCATTCGTACGCCCATCGCCGGCCAAAAAGGTTGAGGCGCGGGGGGCCATAAACATTGCGGATTTCGGCCCGCCTTCGCCAAGGCTACGGCGGGTAAAATTGCGGATTGCCCTTCGAGAGCCTCAGGGCCGTGAGTCCCGGCGCGCCGGGATCGAACGGCGAAATGAACGGCAAACGGCGCGCTTAGGGTTGAGTCCCAAGCCCTCAACCGGTACAATACCCTTAAAGTAAGGATGCTGGGCCGGAGGAGCGGGTGGTAGGATGCCGCTATACGAGTTTCAGTGCGATGCGTGCGGGAAGGCGTTCGAGGAACTGTTCCGCTCGATGACGGAGCGGCGGCGGCCGCGGTGCCCCCATTGCGGCAGCCGGAACGTTCACAAGAAACTTACGGCCTGCGCGGCAGCGGGCGGCGACCGCTCGAAAGGCCACGGCGGATCGGGCGGCGGATGCGGCACGTGTAGAGCGCCGTCATGCGCCACGTGCGGCGGCTAGGACGGGAGGACCCATGGACCGGCTCTGGTCCCCCTGGCGAATGGCGTACATCGACGGCATGAGCGACGACGGACACAAGAGCGGATGTTTTCTGTGCGCGGCCCGCGACGCGGCCGACGATCGCCAGGCACTCGTCTTCATGCGCCGGCCGCTGGTGTTCGCCGTCCTCAACCGGTTCCCGTACAACAACGGCCACGCGCTCATCGTCCCGAGCGCCCACAAGGGCGCGCTGGCCGACCTGGCGGACGACGAGATGCTCGCAATGATGGCGCTCGCGCGGGACGTGATGGCCCTTTTCGGGCGCATCCTGCGCGCGGACGGTTACAACCTGGGCCTCAACTTCGGCCGCGTCGCCGGCGCAGGATTGCCCGAACACCTGCACCTTCACCTCGTGCCGCGATGGACCGGCGACACGAACTTCATGCCGGTCCTGGCCGACACGAAGGTCATCCCGCAATCGCTCGAAGACCTGTTCGACCGCCTCCGGGCCGCCATGGACTCCGAGGCGCCGGGCGCCCCATGACCGATCCGCCGAGCACGATGACCCGCCACGAGTTGGAGCAGCGCGAGCGGCGTCTCCTCGCCCCGTATGCCGCCAAGAGCGCCGAGTCCCAGGGCCGTGTCTATCCCGAGCCGGAGCACACGTACCGGACGGCCTATCAGCGCGACCGGGACCGGGTGGTGCACTCGACGGCCTTTCGGCGCCTGGAATACAAGACGCAGGTCTTCCTGACGCACGAGGGCGATTATTTTCGGACGCGCCTGACGCACACGCTGGAAGTGACGCAGATCGCGCGGACGCTCGCGCGGGCCCTCAATTTGAACGAAGACCTGACGGAGGCGGTCGCCCTGGCCCACGACCTGGGGCACACGCCGTTCGGCCACTCCGGCGAAGAGGCCCTCGCGGAGTTGATGCGGGACCACGGCGGCTTCGAGCACAACCGCCAAGGCGTCCGGATCGTGGATTATCTGGAGCACCCGTA
>JAPLMM010000106.1 GCA_026387035.1 Planctomycetota bacterium | reverse complement strand
GGAGGCGGTGCACCTTCTCATGCAAGAAGCCGATGAACTCCTGGCCATAACAGTCGCTTCGGTCAACACGGCCCGTGGAAAGCCGAGGACCGGACGGCAGGTACGGCCCGCCGCACCACGCCGCAAATCCGCAATCCGCAATCCGCAATCCGCAATACGCAATCCGCAATCCGCAATACGTGAAGGGGCCGCGACAACCCCAAAACGGCAACAGAGCAAGGCTTGAAGGAATGGCGAAACAAGTCAGGTTGACGCGGCCGGAACTCAAGGCCCAGCGCGACGCCCTCGCGCGGTTCGAGCACTATCTGCCCATGCTCAAACTCAAGCAGCAGCAACTCCAGTTGACCGTCCTCGCCATTGCGGCGGAGCGCCGCCGGGCCCAGCAGGCCCTTGAGGACGCCCGAACGCGCCTCGCCGCCTACCAGGACATCCTGCGCGACCGCGCGGGGCTGGACCTGCGCGGTCTGGCGACGCCCGATGAGGTCCGCACCGGCAGACGCAACATCGCCGGGGTCACCATTCCCACGTTCGATGCCGTGACGTTCCCGCCGGCGCGCTACAGCCTCTTCGCGACGCCGCCCTGGGTGGACCGGGCCCTGGCGGACCTGCGCCTCGTCAGCCGGCGCCGGGCGGAACTAGAAGTCATCAACCACCAGCACCGTCTCCTGCACCGCGAACTGGTGAAGGTCATCCAGCGCGTGAACCTCTTTGAGAAGATCAAGATCCCCGAGGCGCGGGAAGCGATCCGGCGGATTCGCATCCACCTGGGCGACGAGATGACCGCGGCCGTCGGACGCGCCAAGATCGCCAAAGGCAAACTCGTGGCCGAGGAAGCGACGGCGTACGCGCGCCGGGCGCCCGCGACCGATCACCCACGCGAGGAGGGTGTCAGCCCACCATGATCGCGCGGATGGCCAAAGTGTTCGTCGCCGGCCGGAGCGAGGACCGCGACCCCCTCCTGGAAGCGTTGCGGGACCTCGGCGTCGTACACCTCGCCGCCGTCGAACCCGCCCAGGCCGTCCCGAGGCCCGAGACCGCCGCCGCCATCGAACGCACGGACCGGGCGCTCCAGATTCTGAGCGGCCTGGAGCCGGCGGGCCCCGCGCCGACCGTCTCGGCCGCCGACGCCGTCGCCGAGACCCTTCAGATCCAGCGCCAGGCGGCCGAGACGCAGTCCCGCCTGACGGCCCTGCACCGGCGGATCCTGCATCTGGAGCCCTGGGGCGACGTGCGAATAGACCAGATCGAATCACTCCGCCGGGCGGGGGTCCTGCCGCGATTCTTCACCGTTCCGCACGACCGCGTCGGCGAGGTCCGCGCGGAACTCGTCCACGTCCTGGGTCCGCGGCCCGGCCGGCAAGTGCTGGTCGCGGTCGTGGACCGCGCCCAGGAGCCGACCGTGCCCGAGGGCTCGACGGAACTGGCCGCGCCGGCCGAGGATCGTCCCGCGCTCCGCAAGGAGGCCGCTCGTCTCGACGCCGACCTGCACCGGGGCGCCCGGCGCCTGGCCGCCCTCGCCCACGGCGTCCCGGCCGTCCGGAAAGAGCGTGCGCGGCTCCAGAGCCAGGCCGACTGGACGGTGGCCTCACGCAGCGGCCGGGGCGATGAGCATCTTTACGCCCTCCAGGGCTGGGTCCCCGAGGAGCGGGCGGCGGACCTGTCCGCCGGCCTCGAAGCCGCCGGCCTCCCCGCCGCGGTCCGCTCCATGCCCCCTTCCGACGAGGACGAGCCCCCGACGCTGGTGCGGTATCCCTGGTGGGCCAGGCCGATGGGGGGGTTGTTCAAGATCCTCGGCACCGTGCCGGGGTACCGCGAGTTCGACGTTTCGGCGGCCTTCATGATCGCCCTGCCGATCTTCTCGGCCATCCTCATCTCCGACGCGGGTTACGGCCTGCTGTATCTCCTGCTGCCGATCATCTTCTATAGGCATCTGGCGGCGAAGGGGGCCGCCGCCCTCGCCCAGTTGATCATCATCGTCGGCGCGTGCTCGGTCGTGTGGGGCCTTGTGACGGCCAGCCTGTTCGGTTACGACATCAGCCGATGGCTCGGTCTGAGCGAGCCCCTCATCACCGTGAACATGGTCAAGCGGAACATAGACTTCCTGATGCACATGAGCATCCTCGTGGGAGCGATTCACTTGAGCGCGGCCCACCTGTGGCGCGCGGGGGCCGCCTTCCCGCGCCTGGAGTTCTTGAGCGAGGTCGGCTGGTCCGCCTTCCTGTGGGGTATTTACGGCCTGGTCCGGGCACTCCTGCTGAAGCAGCCGCCGACCATCGCCCAATTCCTCGACGGGAACGTGTATCCTTATCTGCTCCTGGTCGGCGGGGCGCTGGCAATTTTCTTTGCCGCCCCCAGCCGAAACCCCCTGAAGATGGTCGGCCTGGGGCTGGCGAAATTTCCCCTGTCGGCCATCGGGACGTTCGGCGACACGGTCAGTTACGTGCGTCTGATGGCCATCGGCCTGGCCGGCAGCACCCTGGCTATGGCGTTCAACGACATGGGCAGCCGCCTGCCCTGGTTCGCCATGATTCCGGTCCTGATGGCCGGACACGCGCTGAACGTGGCCTTGTCGATCATCTCGCTTTTCGCGCACGGCGTGCGGCTGAACATGCTGGAGTTCTCGAATAACCTTGGGATGCAGTGGAGCGGTTACCCCTACGAACCCTTTTCCAAGCGGCTTGCTAAGGAGAACTAAGAATGGACGCGAACGTCTTCCTCGGACAGTTGGGCATGGGTCTGGCGGTGGGCATGGCGGCCCTGGGCAGTTCGATCGGCGCCGGGGCGGCCGGCATGTCGGCCGCCGGCGCCTGGGCCAAGGACGCCAAGGCCAGCAAACCCCTCCGGTTCATCTACATCATCTGCGTGGCCGCGCCCATCACGCAGACCGTGTACGGCTTCATCGTGATGACCCAGATGGCGCCGCACCTGGCCCAGGCCGCCACGAACGGCGGCATCCTGTTCGCCATCGGCCTCGCGACCGGCATCGGCGAAATGGTCTCGGCCTGGGTCCAGGGCCTTATCGGCGCCGCAGGGTGCCGAATGCTCTCCGACTCCGACGGCAAAGGGTTCGCCTTCGTTCTCATCGCCCTCGGCATCGCGGAGACGGTCGGCATCTTCACGCTCGTCTTCATGCTCATCCTCATCGGCCAGATCGGAGGCTGACCCGTGGCAGCGGGGGCGGCTGGCGGCCCTCGTCGCGCGGTTCGGCACATGGCGAGAAGAGGAGACCCTGATGAAGGCACAAGAGCCTTGGGACAGGACGGGCCCGGCGCTCAGGCGCCGGGACTTCCTGCGTCTCGTGGGCGGTGCGGCAGCGGCCGCCGCAATGCCTGCCGCGGTCCTGCGGGCCGCCGGTCCGAGGCCGCCCAACTTCGTCTTTCTCCTCGCCGACGACCTCGGCTACGCCGACCTCGGCTGCTACGGCTCGGACAAGATCGCCACGCCCAACCTCGACCGCATGGCCGCCGAGGGCATCCGGTTCAACGCCTTCTACACCGGCGAGCCCGTCTGCACCCCCACGCGTGCCGCCCTCATGACGGGGTGCTACCCGAAGCGCGTCGGCCTCCACCGGCACGTGCTCTTCCCCTCGTCGAAGACGGGCCTCAACCCCAGCGAGATCACCGTGGCCAGGGTGCTCAAGGACCAGGGCTATGCCACGATGTGCATCGGCAAGTGGCACCTGGGTCACCACCCGGAGTTCCTGCCCACGCGCCACGGCTTCGACGCGTACTACGGCATCCCGTACTCGAACGACATGCCGACGCCGACCCCCGACGGGGGCAAGGGCGCCGTGTTGCTGCGCGACGAGAAGGTGATCGAGCACCCCACGGACCAGGCGACGCTCACCGAACGGTACACCGCGGAGGCGGTCAAGTTCATCAAGGCGAACCGGGACCAGCCGTTCTTCCTGTACCTGCCGCACACGTTTCCGCACGAGCCGCTGCACGTCTCCGAGCGGTTCAAGGGGAAATCGAAGGGGGGCCTCTTCGGCGACGTGGTGGAATGCATCGACTGGAGTTGCGGCGAAATCCTGGCCGCCATCAAACAGGCCGGCATCGACGAGCAGACGCTCGTCCTCTTCACCTCCGACAACGGCCCGGCGGGGCACCCCGCGCCGCCCTTGCGGGGCGGCAAGGGCAGCACCTGGGAAGGCGGCATGCGCGTCCCCTTCCTTGCGCGGTGGCCCGGCAAGGTCCCGGCCGGGGCGGCCTGCGCGGAGCAGGCCTCGGTGATGGACATCCTGCCGACCTTCGCCGGCCTGGCCGGCGCCCGGCTGCCGACCGACCGCATGATCGACGGCAAAGACATCGGACCGCTGGTGTCGGGCCGGCCCGGGGCCCGCTCGCCGCACGAGGCGTTCTTCTACTACTCGGCGTACGGCGACCTTTCGGCGGTGCGGAGCGGACAGTGGAAACTCCATATCAAGACCCCGGCGAGCCGCGCCTCGGCCAGGGAAAAAGAGGCCGCGCCGGTGCCGGCGCTCTACGACCTCTCGGCCGACGTCGGCGAGCAGACGAACGTCGCCGCCGACCACCCGGACGTCGTGGATCAGTTGACGAAAATGGCGGCCGAGTTCGACGCCCAATTGGAGAAGGACGCTCGGCCGGCCGGCCGGGTCGGCTGACAGTTCCAGCAGGCACATTCGGCGGCGCGGCTGGAGCCGCTTCGCGTCGGTTTCGCGCAACGGTGGTGGAAAACGTTGACCTTCCGGCGCGTCGGCGTTATTCCCGCTCAACCTGAACCAGGGCGCGCGCCGGACAATCCCTACATGTGATGGCCCCAGAAGCGGCTTCAGATAAGTATTGCGCGGTGGGTCTCCTGACCCACCGCGCAAGAAATGGCTTTCTTGGCTCGTGGCGCGGCGGGTCGGGAGACCCGCCGCGCAAAGTGGCGCTGTAGAGTTAGTGGCAGCAGGCGTCCTTCGCCCGCCGCGGCCACTTGCGCCAGACCCACCGGGCGACGGCGTGGGCGAGGTAGAGGCCGAGCACAACGCCGCCCGCCGTCTGGACCCACGGCGGAAGGTACCCGTGCACGTGTTCCATGTGGATGTTCACGTTCCAGACGTCCACGGCGGTGTCGAGCGCAGCGCATCTTGCCGACCGTCAGGATCGTCGCCAGGTTCGTGGCGGGGCCCACGAGGAGAAACACGAGCGCGGCGCCGGGGTTGAGGCCCTTGAGCATGAAGGCGGCGGCGAGCGGCGTCGAGGCCGTCGCACAGACGTAGAGCGGTAGGCCCACCAGAAGCATGATGCCCATCGAGGCCCATCGGTTCCCCAGATAGGTCGTGAAGAAATCGTTCGGCACAAACGCCGCCACCAGGCCCGCCAGCAGAAGGCCGAGGGCGAGGGTCGGCCCGATCTCGTCGGACATCTCGAAGACGACGAACTGCCAGAAGCGGCGGAGGCGGCCCGGCGTCTCGACGTGCTCGCCATCGTCGGACGCACAGTGCGGGCAGGCGGGCGCAGGCGGAGCAGGCTCAGGCTCGTGGCGGCCGCGGATCGCCTCGGCGAAACCCGCGCCCAAGGCCGTCAGCACCGCCGCCACCGGACGCACGATCGCCATCAGCGGCCCCATCAGGGCCCAGGTGACGGCGATGGAGTCGAAACTGGTTTCGGGCGTCGAGATGAGAAACGAGACGGTGGCGCCCCGTCCGGCGCCTCGCTCGCGCAGGGCGAAGGCCGTCGGCAGCACCGAACAACTGCACAGGGGCAAGGGCGCGCCGACCAGGGCCGCCTTGACCACCGGCCAGAAGCCCCTGCCCCCGAGGTGCCGCGTCAGAAACGCGCGCGACACGAAGACATGGACCAGACCCGCCGCCAGAAGACCGATGACCACGTAAAGCCCCGC
>JAPLMM010000105.1 GCA_026387035.1 Planctomycetota bacterium | reverse complement strand
GGCGAGGCGGAGATCCTCGTGACGGCCCTTTCGGGGAGCCTCGTGACGACGAACCTCCGGGACTCAAGCGCCCTCGTGTACTGGGTGCCGGAAAAGACGGAAGGGTTCGTACGGACGTTCTACGTGTCGGGCGTGCCGCTGCCGGCCGAAGGGTTTTCGTGCGAACTGGAGATCCGTCCGGCCGAGGAGAAGCCGGCGGAGGAGAAACCTGCGGGTGCGAGAAGCGGGGTGTAGGAAAATCGCGGCAGCGACCGAGGGGTAGAAAGCCGCTGCCGCTTTGAAAGACGGCGGTTAGCCGCCCTTCTTTTTTCTCTTGCTTACCCAGACTATCTCACACCGCCGGTGAGATGAAGACCTGCCCTTTCGAACTGAAACCGCTCGCTCAAGAGAATGGATGCCCGAATCGCTCCGCACTAATTGTATATGGCCGCGCCAGGGCCGGTTGTCAAGCAGAAACTAAAATTTCCCGTTCCAGCGGCCTCCGCTCCTGCTATTTGGGCTTGGCGAGGTTCCAGGGCTCGTCCGGGGCCATTCGTCCGGCCCTGGCGGCCTCGATCCGCTCGCGGAGGATCTGGGAGGGGCCGTCCTGGGGATCGGCGGCCAGGACCTCGCCGATGGCTGCATCGGCGGCGGCGAAGTCGCCGGCCGCAAGAGCGTCCACAGCCCGGCCGAAGGCGCCGGCAACCGCCTTCACCTCGGGCGAAGCAGGCTCGATGGCGAGCGGCTCGTAAAGCACGATGGGATCGGACTTTCCGCGAATCCGCGCCGGACCGAACCGCCGGAATACGACCGCGTCGCCGCACGCCTGGCGTGTGGCCTCGGGAACGAGGATGCGGCTTCGGAGCCAGCGGTTGGCCTCTTCCAATCTCCCGCCGAGGTTCACCGTGTCGCCCATGGCGGTGTAGTCGAATCGCTGCTCCGAGCCGAAGTTACCGACGATGGCCGGGCCGCTCGAGAGGCCGACGCGCATGGCCAGGCGCCGGCCTTCGGGCAGAAGGCCGAGGTCCACGAGTTCGCGGTTGACGCGCGGGAGGGCGGCATGCATGGCGAGGGCGGCCCGGACGGCCCGGAGGGCGTGGTCCTCGGTCCGCACGGGGGCACCGAACAGGGCGAGGATCCCATCGCCCTCGTACTTGTCGAGTTTGGCTCCTTCGGCCAGGATGATATTGGTCATGGCCGTCAGGTACCGGTTCAGGAGGGCGACCAGACGCTCCGGTTCCAGTTGCTCCGAGAGGGACGTGAAGCCGGCGACGTCGCTGAAGAGGAAGGTGATTTCGCGCCGCTCGCCGCCGAGCCGCAGGCTCTCGGGGTCGCGCTGGATCTCATCGAGCAGTTCCGCGGAAAGGTATTGCTGGAAGGCCCGTGCGATCCACCGTCGGCTGCTAGCCTCGGTCAACTGGCGGTAAGCCGAGACGCCCGCGAAGGCGACCAGACCCGTCAGCACGGGCCCCGCCAGCGGCAGAAGGAGCGCCGCCGACGCTGACACCGACCACGCAACAACCGCCACCAGACCGGAGAGGGCAACGGTAGCGGCGATGCCCCAGCCCGTCGGCAACCGCGCCGTGGCCGCCGCCACGACCCAGGCAAAGAGGACGGCGATGAGCCACTCGGCCCACGCCGACAGACGCGTAAACGCGACGCCCGACAGGATCGTCTGCATCGCCGCCGGATACACCGTGACGCCGGGCTGGATCCGGCTGATGGGGGTCCTGTGCTGGTCGGAAACGGCGGTGGCGTTGAGGCCGACGACGCACAGGCGTCCCTCGACGTGGGGCCGGAGCCGCGTGGCGGCGCGCTCGGCGCCGGCCGCCAGTTCTTTCTCCCGGTCGTCATACGCGGCGAGGAACGGCCGAAACGACGCGGTCGCCTTCGCCCGGCGGGTCTCGAGGTCGTCGGTTTCGCCTTCGACAGCCTTCCCCCGGTAGTCGAGCAAAGCCGTGGTCGGGTCCGCCGCGCCAGGAAATAGGGCGCGCAGTTCCTCGAGGACGCGGTCAAGGCGCTGGCGGTGGGCTTCGAGGGCGCGGCGGGCATAGACCAGATCGAGGACCGGCCCCGCGGCGATGCGGTGCATGACACTCAAGGACGAGGGCCACCGCAGGTTCAGTCGCGCCTGGGCATCCACCGGGACGCTCACTCGCTCGCCGCCGTCCGCGGACGAGACGACGAGGCGGCCCCCCTCCAGACGGGCGCGGTAATCGGGACCGAAGCGCCAGAGGCCCGCCATTTCGAGCGCAAGGTGCGGAAAAACGTAATCCCCGGCCCGGACCATGAGGGGCACGCGGCGAAGACTGCCGTCCACGTCTTTCACGACGCTCGTATAGCCGGACCCCGCGCAGGCCTCGGCCAAGGCGGGAAGCATCGGGTTCAGGCCCTCCGCCGCCACAAGTCCCGGCGCCTCCTCGGGCGAGAGGCCTAGCGCGTGGCACTCGAGAAACGGCGGAACCTGGACCTCGGCCGCCGGCGGCACCGGGTCCGAATCGCCGTCTTCGGCGCGGCCGGCGATGTAGAGACTGAACGGCACGAGGACGTTGCCGGCGGCAACGACGCTGGCGCGGAGCGTCTCGTTCGGTTCCGAGAGGATATAGGCCTCCTGGCCGCCGTCGGCGGTCGGTCGCCAGGCGACGTACGCTTCTTCCTCCGTAAAGTACTCGATGTCCAGGACCACGAGGCGCGGGCCCAGGGAGACGAGGGCGTCGAGAAGCGCGGCCTGCTGCGGTCGAGGCCAGGGCCAGCGTCCGGCCCGCGCTAAGGCCGCATCGTCGATCTCGATCGTCGTGACGGGGGCGGTCCCCGTCTCGGCGGGGAGGGAACAGGCGGCCCGCAACATGTCCGAGACGGCAAGTTCGAGGCTGCGGCCGGCGGGCACGACGCCGACGAACGTGGCCGCGAGAGCGCCGAGCGCAAGGGCAATCAGGGAGGCCAGCCAGAGGCGAGCGCGGCGAAAGGTCTTGGGATTAGAACGGGCAGGCTGGGCCAAGGATTTCCCCACCGGGCTCGCCCTTCAGGGATCCGTGTTCGCCGACTCTACGCCACCTCTCCGGCCCGGCCCGCTTGGCCCTTTCCCCCGGCAGGCTGTTGCTCAGGCAACCCGACATCATTAGCCCGGTATCTCGTAGCCGTCTTTCTCGCCACCACCGCCATTGGGCGGGGGAGGCGGCGGGGGCGGCGGCGGGGGCGGCGGCAGAAAGCCCGACTGTCCCGACTGACCGCCGAGGTTAAGCGGGCCGGTGGGACCACCGAGGCCGGGCGGGAACGGGAATCCCGCGCCGCCCTGGAAGGCAGCGAAGAGTTCGTTCAGTTCAAACCCGAACTGGTCGGCGACGTTCGGCAAAAGGCCGAAGGCCTGGAAGAAGATCGGATTCATAAACTGGTTGCTTCCGTTCTGCCCGGGACCGAGGAGCGAGAACTGGCCGAGACCGTTCTGCGCCCCGAGCGACCCCTGGTTCGTCAGGCCGAAGCGGCTCTGCGTGTCCTGAAAATTGCCGGCGAGGACGCGGAACGTCCCCTGCACGGAAAGCGTGGCCGAGGGGGTGACGATCGCGAAATCGCTCTCGATGTTCTCCTTTTCGACGATCGATTGGGTGTTCCCCTGCTTGAGGTAGAGGCGGGTGCGGATGGCGCCTCCCTCGCGCTTGAGTTCGCCGAGGCGGACGACGGAAAGCGCCTCGACCTGCACGAGGCTGTCCACCATGTCGAGGACACAGCGGGCGCGGAAGCCGGTCCGCAGGTCCGCCCCTTCGGCCAACTGCTGGCCGACCTGGACGGGAACCCACGGCTGGCCGACGGCCGGACGCGTCTCGACGGTTCCCTCGACGATCTTCGCGGTGACGGGAACCTTCTCGGGAGCCGGCGCGGCCGCAGGCGCGGCAGGAGCCACGGGAGCCGGGGCGGGTTCGGCAACCGGCGCCTCGGCCCGCACCGCGCTTGCCGCCGCAAAAAAAGCACCGACGGCCAAGAGAATCGTCCCGGCGAGAATCACTCGTGGCATCATTTCTGTTCCTCCGCGGCGCCGCTCGGCCGGCCTTCGACGATCGGCACTTCTTTGCCGGCCTGGGCCAGACGAAAGCGGTCGGCCCGGTCGATGACGCCGACCAGTTCGCCCCCCGTGACGTGGGCGTATTCGGCTCCGCGCACCACGAGTTCCAGGTACACGCACTCCCTGAGGGCAAGGCGCGGCACGGGCCCAAAGAGCCGCATCCAGAGGCCGCCCTTGATGCCGAGCGATCGGCAAACGAGGCTCGCCAGATGGCCCTTGTCGAGGGAGTCGCCGGGCTGGGCTTTCTCGAGCCAGCCGGTGAGAATGCCTTTGCCTCGCAGGTAGTTGCGAGCAGCTTCGAAGTCTGCGCCTGTTTCAGCGCCTTCGCTGACGAAGATCGCGAGGGCGCGGGCGGCATCGGCGGCCGTGGCGACGTCCTTGTACCCGAGTTCGCTGAAGAACTGGGCGTCGGTGCCCGCTTGGCCGGGGACCTCGGCGGCCCAGGCCGCACCAGCCGTCAGCAGACCCGCCGCGGCCATCGCCAGGAATCGCGTGCCCATAGTGCCTTCCCCTTCGAGCCGGAGATCTACGCAAGAGTATTGTAAACCGTAAACCGGGTGGAAGCAAGCGCCTATTGAAGGCTGTCAACGCAAAGTAGAAATGTCCTCTTTCCCGCAAAGTAGAAATGTCCGCTTTTTCTTGAAGGGTCGGCGCCAGGGGTGATCCTCCGGGGGACGATAAGGCGTGGGGGCCGGAGGGCCGGGGGGTGGCCCGGAGGCCCCCACGCCCGGCCGCGGCGTTGGCGTCGCCTTGACCGGGGGTACCTCGTGGAACCGCAGATACCGTCCCCGGAACCGCAGCCGCAGCGACCCGTCCAGTCGTTCCTCCACGATCACCTTCGCTCCGCGCAGGCCGCCCGCAATGGACCGGCGCTGGATCTGATACCGCCGCCCTGCGTGCCGCACCGTGTAATCGTTGGCCACCGTGCGGACGGTCTGAAGGCTCAGGATGGCCGCCAGGTCGTAGCCCTTCGCCGGGCGATGGGCGTCGACCGAGGAGGCCGGCGGCACGGTGAAACGGGCGTTCAGCATCGGCTCGTACTCGGCCTCCAGATAGGCGTTCGCGGAGGGGATGTCCGAGATGCCGCGCAGCCGGAGTTCCTTGACCAGCCGGTCCTGGTCGGTCTGGAAGGACCGCTCGACGCGTCCCTTGGCCTCGGGGCTTGCGGCCGGGATGTAGTCGCTGCCCAGTTCCCGCAGCACC
>JAPLMM010000104.1 GCA_026387035.1 Planctomycetota bacterium | reverse complement strand
GAAGAACACGGAGATGCCGCTCGGCACGCGGAAATAGGCCGACCCGTCCTCCTCCACCGGCACGGTCCCGAGCAGGAACTTGCCGGGGTCTTCCGAGGAGACGCCCAGGTTCGGCTGGTTCATGTGGGGCTGGACCTTGGTCGGCACGCCGACGACCCGCAGCCATTTCACCCTGTCCCGCGCGAGGCCCGGCAGTCCCTGGTAAACGTCCTGGAGAAGGAAGGAGCCTTCCTGCGCGCCGTCCCACGCCACGGTGGTGGCGTACACCGGCGGCTTGGGGCGCGGGCGGACCGGGACGGCAGTGCGGCGGAAGCTTGCGGTCGCTCCAGCCCACCAGGAAGTGCTCCTCGGAAAGCGGCCAGGGGTTGGCGTAATAGCAGGTCGGCCAGGCTTCGGTCTCGGGGAACGGCACCTCGGGCGTCAGGCGGACGATCGGGTCGGCCCCTTCCGTGCCCCGGGTGCGGTCAAACAGCACCAGCGAGCCGCCCGTGATCGAGTGGTGCGCGGAGGCCGTGAACACGAGTTTCCGCGAGTTCGGAATCGAGCAGGCCTCCAGGACGGCCTGTGGCCGCACCGTGTAGTTGCCGTAGACCAACTGCGAATTCGTGCCGTCCGGGCGCGTCGACCACAGGCTGAAGAAGTGGCCGTTGAACCGGTCGATGTAGTCCCAACGGGAGTAGAGGACCTGGCCGTCGTTGGCCACGGCGGGGGTCCACTCGAAGTTCTCGAAGGCCGACAGCGGCCGCAGGTTGCCGCCGACGGAGTCCATTGCGTGGAGCGTGAAGACGGGGACGGGCCGGTAGTTGTCGCCGCCGCAGCGGACGTAACTGTCGGGCAGGTCGCCGGCCAGCGTGGCCATCGTGTTGGCCTTCGTGCATTGGACGAACTGCCCCTTGCGGGTCGAGAGGAACACAATGTCGCCGCTCGGCAGGTACTGCGCGTCGAAGTCGTCGTACCGGCCGCGCGTCAACTGCCGCCGGCCGCTCCCGTCCAGGTTCACCTCGAAGATGTGGTAGAAGGCGTCCTCCGGCACGTTGGCCTTGTCCGCCTTGTTCCTGAGGTCCGCGACGTGCGGGTAGTACCGGCAGTAGGCGAACAGAACCTTCTTCCCGTCGTACGAGAGGTCCGGCCGCAGGTAACTCCCCTCGGGCATGTCGGCCGTCAGGCACCTCAGGCGCGGCTCCGGGCCCTTGAACCCTTCCAGGATGAATATGCCGCCCCCGGGCCGCGACCACCAGCCGTAGAACTGGTCGGAGATGTGCGGGAACCGCCCCGGGGCCGACTTGACGAACAGGATCGCGTCGAAGTCGAGCAGGGGGTTCTTCAGGGCCATGCGGCGGACCACCCCGCGGGCCTCGAAGTGGAGTCGGCGGCGGGTCGCGTCCGGGGCGTCGGCCGGCAACTCCTTCAGCCGATCGCGGATCTGTTCCAGCGTCCCTACTTCCACGTCGACGGGCACGCCCAGGCGGCGGAGGCTCTTTGCCAGTTCAAGGCCGCGCTCGATGGCCCGCGCCGTGGAATAAGCCTGCGGGCCGGCCGGCGCCTCGCCGCGGAGGGCCTCCTGGCGGAGCCAGTCGGCCTCAACCTCGTCGGGGGCGACGATGGCGCCGCCCGCCAAGGCTTGGCCTGCCCCTAAAGCAACGGTGCACGGCAGCAACAAGCCCAGTAGCATCTCCGTTGCTTTAACCTCACACCTCCCTCGCGTCCGGCTTATCGAAGCAGCCTCCGCGATTTTCACCTGTCCTCCCTGCCACGGTTTCGTCATTTGCCGCCGCTCGCAACGGTCGGCGGCGCTTTGCAGGAAAAGCGTCCACCTCGTCCGGCTTGGACGGGTGTCCGCTTGCACCCTTTGCGCAAATCGCCCTTTTTATAACCCAAACCCTGCCGGCGGGTTCCGTTCAAAATCCTCTATCGGTACGACCTCGACCATTGTCCGCGCCAATCGCAGGGAATTCAAGCACGCGGGATCATTTTCGGCGCCACGCGGCCGCAACCCATGCCGCCCGTTCATCGGCAAGAGGGGGACGCTGCGCCCTTCGCGCTCGTACTTCTCCGGCAAATCTTTCAGGCGGGCCACGATCTCCGGATGCTCGCCCGCCACGTTGTGCTGCTCGCCGACGTCCGTTTCGAGTCGGAACCGGACATGGAAGGAGCCCGCGCCGGCGTCCGGCACGCTTACGTCCCCAGCGCCTGCTGCTCCGCGATGATGCGGTCGAAGAGCGCGTGCCGCGCGGCATCCGGCTTGTAGGTGGTCAGCCGCTTCTTAAAGTGTTCCGCTGCCCCGGCCATGCCTTGGTCCAGGCTCACGCGGCACTCGAACTTTCCGGCGACCGCCATGACCTTCGAGTTGTCGAACATCACCGACCAGCACTTGTCGCCCAGGAGCGAGCCGACCCACTCGCGGTTGTAGCGGATGAGGGTGTCCGTGGCCACGTGGACGATCTTCGCCTCGACGCCGAGCGCCCGGCACATGGCCGTGTAGATCGCGTCCCACGTGTACGCCTCCAGGTGCCGGGTGATGTGGAACGCTTCGCCCAGCGCCCGAGCGTTCCCGAGGAGGCGCGCGAAGGGCACGGCGAAATCGTCGCTGTGCGTCAGCGTCCAGATGCCCGTCCCGTCGCCCCAGACGATGAACGGCTTGCCGTTGACGGCTCGCCAGGCCGCGTCGTCGCCCGTCCCGACGCCGCCGGGGAACCGCCGCCGGTGCGTGTGACTGGGGCGAACGATCGTCACCGGCAGACTGCCCTCCCCGTGCCAGCCCACGAGCGCTGCCTCGACGTCCGCCTTCTTCTGGGCGTACGACGAATACGGATTCCCCAGGGGAACGTCTTCGTTGATGACGATCCCTGCCATCGGCTTCTTGTACGCCGACGCCGACGAAAT
>JAPLMM010000103.1 GCA_026387035.1 Planctomycetota bacterium | reverse complement strand
CCTGGCCCAGCGGTATCCCTTCCAGCCGTCCGCGTTCTAGCGGGTTCGGGCGACGGCGGACCCTATGAGTTGCCGAGCACCTTTCGCCGGTACGCCTCCACGTCCATCCGCCGGATGGCGTCCTGCTCTTGGGCCGAGAGAGGCCGGGGCTTGCCGGCAATAAGAGCGGCCATCTGGGTCTTGGCCCCGTCCTCGATGCACCTCATCCGAACCAGCGCCTCATTGGCCGTCCGCCCCAGCGTCACGAAGCCGTGGTTCCGCAGGGCGACCGCCGGGGCCCCCGTCGCAAGGGCCTTTTCGACGGCCAAGGCCAACTCGGGCCCGGCGGGCATGATGAACGGGACGTGCTCGACGCGGTCCACGAAGGCGACGAAGTCGGGCGAGTAAGCCTCCAGGTCCGCGCCGCCGCTCACGAGGCCGACGGCGATGGGGGGATGGGCGTGGCAAACGAAGTTCGCCTCCGGCCGGGTTCGCAGCGCCCGCAGGTGCAACTCCCACTCGCTCGCCGGCCGCGGGCCGGAGAGGTGCTTGCCCGTCGCGATCTCCACGATGGCCCACTGGTCGTCACGCAACTTGTCCATGTCGTAGCCGGAAGGTTTGATGACCATCCGCTCGCCGTCGCGCGCGCTGATGTTGCCGCCCGCACCGATCACGAGACCCTGGTCAGCAAGCGCCCGCCCCAGCCTGTTAAGGTCATCGATGACGCTCATAGGCTCGTCTCCTTACCAAGACGGACGCGCACCGTCAAGAACTAACTCCCCGGGTCAACGCGGCTCGTGCTTCGTAGCGACTCTGCTTCGCCCTGCGTAGCGGGCTTCGCAGAGCAGGGAGTGGCGCTCTCTTCTCCGCCCTGCGTAGTCCCGGCGCGCCGGGACAGAGCAGGGTCGCCACTTCGCAGAGTAGCAAACTCGGAAGCCGGAAGCCGGGAGGGCGGCAACTTCATCCAGCCGCTCATCGGCGGACATGCGGCCTGGATCGTCGTGGAACCTTCCTTCGCCAAGGCCCGCCACGGGCGGGTGAACTTCCGCCTTCGCTCTGCAAGCTTCGTCGGACAAGTCGGCAGGCAGGCATGGGCACTTCTTGAGCCATCGCCCCCGCCTTCGCCTGCCGGCTACGGCGGGCAGGCACAACGGCTTGCCACGGGGTAGCGGCCTTGGCTGCGAAGCCGGGCCTTCCCCTTGGGACCGGCGAGCCTGCCCTGAGCAAGGCCGAAGGGTTGTCCGGCAGCCGGTGTAGAGGACGCCACTTGCCCTGAGCGAAGTCGAAGGGCCGCGGCGCCTGGCGCGGCGGAGCCTTGGCGAAGCCGGGCCCCTCTACTCCCTAGCTACCGCAGGAGAGTTCGAAATGTCCGCGTTCGGGGGCCTTGACGAGTCGGTCGAAATGTGCTGGAACCAAGCCCCGTGTGCGGCGTCTAATGTTTAGATCGAACGTGGGAGAGCCACTATGCGCAGATACCTGGCAGTTGGATTGGGGCTTTTTCTTGGGGTCGCAGTGGCTTGTACTGGTAATGGCACAGCGAGTGCCCCTGCCAAGCAACCGGCGGAACTGCCCGGCAGCGACTTATCCGTCACGCAAGCACTCAAGGCCGGGAACCTGATGTTCGTGGTCTTGTGCGAAGCGCAAGACGATCCCCGCGTCGCTACGGGCAGAGATGACGGCATCGTCGAGGCCATGCAGAGTTTTCGGGTGGTGATGGCTTTGGATGCCGGTATGAGGACCGGCGAGACTCTTCGATTGAGGTATTGGTGTCATAGGGCTCGGGGCCGCCAGGAGCGGACTGTTCAGAAGGGCGAGAGGGTCATCTGGTTTGTGGGGCTTACCGAGAAGGACGGCCGAGTCGGCATCAAGGCGATGGACCACACCTTGGAGAATCAGTTGGCTGCCACTCGCCCTCAGGCGCATCTCAAGCTCCCGGTACGTCAATGGGGTCAGGCCGTGGAGGGATTGCAGTGCGGGATCGATCCCAGAGGCAACGCGATCTTGCTGGCAGTCACGAATGTCTCGCCGAAGCCCGTGAGTATCGGGTACCTGATGAAGACAGACAAAGAGGGCGTCCTGCCCACGCCTTCGCTCACGCTGGAGATGAAGGATTCCGAGGGCCAATTCGTGCCCAGAATCAACAGTGCCACCGTGAAGATCAGCGGACCAGGAATCGCACTGAATCCCGGCTGGTTTTGCGTCCATTTCTTTGATGTGCGGCAGTACTTCGCTGTGAAGGAATCAGGCCAGTACCTTCTCACTGCCCGGATCGAGAAGTTTCCTGTTCGGGGCCCGCAGACCCAGATTCACACTATCTTTCTGGTGTCCGGAGAAGCCACACTCCTGGTCGACATGGCCAAACCCCAGACGCCCGCAGAAGGTCCGAGGGTTCACGCGTTCGCCCCGCGCGGAGAGGCGGCCCCCGCCACACAGGCTGCTATCCAGCCCGCGCAGCCGGAGACCGCGCCGGTGAACACAAGTGTACTGGCTCGGTTGAAGGGCATTGCTGCGTTAACGCGCACGCTGGCGGGCAATGCGGCTGCCCGGGTCCCAGAAGACAAATTGAGGCATCCCACACGGGATGAGCTTCTGAAACTTCAGAAGGCCCGATCATGGGATCGCTTGCTTGGAGGGGGCACCCAAGGCAACGCAGCGTGGCCATCGCTCACCGATGCGCCTGAACTGAGGGAGCTGCTGCTGAGCGACGATCCAGGTATCCGCGGTCTGGCCGTCGAGGCATTGGCCTCGCTGAAGCAGCGCGAGGATGTGGAGCGAATCGCCCGCCTCATGGACGACACCGCCACTGCCTTGCCGCGTCTGCTGGGCGTCCACGCGCTGCTGGAGTACGACGAACCGTCGGGACCGGTCTCGCCGGCAAAGGCGTGGGCCTGGTACGAGCCGCCGCCTGTCGGTCGGTATGCAGCTGAGGCTCTTGCCGGGATGACCAACGCGCCGGTCCTAGGCAGCAGCAAAGCCTTCAACGAGTGGTGGCAACAGAACAGGCCCACAACCACCCAGCCCGCCACCCAACCGGGGGATTGACCCAAAGCCGCCATTCCGGGATCGGGGCAGGGGCTCGGCCGGTAAGTTCGAAATCCCCCCGTTCAGGGGCCTTGACACGTTAGCGCTGTTAACTAACGGGCGATGTTAACGAGAGCCCATCGGCAGGCTCAGGGGCCGCGCGAGAGCCGCCTTCGCCCTTCCGGCTTCGCCATTTGGGCTACGCCGGACAAGTCGGGCTACGGCAGCCAGGGTTTGAGGCGGTTTCGTTCGGGGTTTGAGTGCAACCCGGTAGGTTGGGGTCGAAGCCCGAACGCGACGGCTCCGAACCCGCCTTCGCCCTCCGGGGCTTTCACCGTCGCCCTGCGGGCTTTGGCGGACAAGTCGGCGGGCAGGCCGAGAGCGCCGGCGGCGGCCCGGGACGCGGGACCAACTTGCCGTCCCGTGTGACGAGGCCGGCTTCCGCCAGGGCGTCGTCCAGGGCGGCGTACACCGTGATGACCAAATCCTCCAAGTCCAGCGTTTCGCGGATCGTCGGCATGGCACTCTCCCTCCCCAAGCCTCCCATGCCGCAGATATCGGACCCTCGCGGACAGAACTTGAGCCGCTTCAATCACTTACGAACCCTCGAACCGGAGCAAGGCATTGTCCCTATTTGTTTTATTTGTTGAGGATTTTTTCGACGAGGGGTTTGATGCATTCGGCGTGGGATTTGTCGCAGACGAGGGTGCCGCCCGGCCCGTGGACGATGACGCAGTTCTTCACGCCCACGACGAGTACGGGACGACTGCCGCCGGCGACGACGATGTTGCCCGTGGCGGCGTCGAGCAGGACGCTCCCGCGGACGCAGTTGCCGTCGGCGTCGGCCGGCAGAAGGTCCGAAGCGGCCAGCCAGCCGCCCACGTCGCTCCAGTCGAACGTCGCCGGAACGGACCAGACGTCCCGGGCCTTTTCCATGATGCCGTAATCCACGGAAATGGCGCGGAGGGACTGGAAGGCCTGGCGGGCGCGTTCGGCGAAGGCCGGGCTTCCGGCCGATTCCGCGAGCGGCTCGAGCGCCGCGGACACGTCGGGCAAAAGTTGCCTCGCCGCCTCCAGCAGCGTCCCGGCTTTCCAGATGAACATGCCGGCGTTCCAGAGGTATTCGCCGGAGGCCACAAACCGGGCGGCCCGCGGGACGTCGGGTTTCTCGACGAACTCCAGGACGCGGACCGGCTCGGCGTCGCCGGGCCGGCGCGCGAGTTTCAGGTATCCGAAACCCGTCGCCGGGTAGGTCGGCCGGATGCCGATCGTCCCCAGGCCGCCCAGGCGTGCGCGGGCGACGGCGGCGGCGACGGTCCGGCGAAAGGCGTCCAGGTTCGAGACGAGGTGATCGGCGGGCGTCGTGACCAGGATGCTGCCGGGGAATCGGCGTTCGGCGACGAGGGCCGCCAGGATCACCGCCGCCGCCGTGTCGCGCCGCATCGGTTCGCCGATGACGTTCGCCTCGGGCACCTCGGGGGTCTGCTCGCGGACGAGGCCGACGTGCGCGACGTTCGTCATGACGAGGATGCGGTCCCAGGGGACGAGCGTGCGGGCGCGTTCGGCGGCCTGGCGGTAGAGCGACCGTCCGGCCAGGGCCGTGAGGAACTGTTTCGGCTGCTCGGCGGTCCCGAGGGGCCAGAACCGCGTACCGAAGCCGCCCGCCATGAGCACGACGACCACGTCCCGCAGGGTCTCGCCGGTCGGCGCGGGCCCGCCTCGCGGCGAGGCCGCGGGCTTCGGTCTGGTTGCGGTCGCGGGGGAAGCGGCGGCGCAGGTGGGCGGGGCGGTCGGCGTCATGGTGTTTCCTCCGGAGCCGGGTCGGCGAGGGCGGGCGTGCCCGCGTCGCCGCGAGGCGTGCGGCGTGAGCGGCCGGGGCGATCGCTCTCGATCGCCCGCTGGTGCAGATGGATCCTCAGGAGCGAGAGCAGCCAGGCGAGCGTGCTTTCGGACCCCTGGTTCTCATTGGGGCGGTCGGGATGGAGGCCGTCGCGGCACCCGCCGCTCGACGGATCGTAGAGCGGCATGAGGATGTCGTTGCGTCCGAGGAACCACTCGAAGGCCGCCCGGGCGTGGTCCAGCCACTGGGTCTCGTGCGTCACGGCGTGGGCCGTCAGACACGCTTCCACCATGTCGTGGGCCTCGGTCGGCTGCTGGTCGAACTGGGCCTTCTGTTTGCCTCGCTCGTACCATCCCTGATTGCCGATCGGCGAGAACCATCCGCTGGGGCTCTGCTGGATCTGGAGGAGCCAGCGGAGGACCTCGAGGCCCTTGGCGAGCATCTCGGGTTCCCCTATTGCGTTGCCGGCGAGGATGAGCGCCTGGGGCAGGCGGGCGTTGGCGTAGGTGACGGCGGGTTCGGGCCAGGGCCAGCCGTCGGTCGCGGCCCGGCGGAAAGGTTCGTAGAGCCGCTTCGCAATCTTCTCTCGCGCCCGCCGCATGTTCGGATCGTCCCCGAACCGTTCCAGGTAGGCGTGGATGCCGAGCAGAGTGAATGCCAGGCACCGCGGCGAGGCGATCCTCTCGACGGCGGGCAAAGCCTCGCAAAACAGGTCGGCCGCCAGGAGCCGGTGCCCCGAGTCCTGGTCCATCGCGACGGTCGTTCCGAGGGCCCAGAGCGCCCGGCCGTGGCTGTCTTCCGAGCCTTCCTCCTCGAGCCACCGCCGGCCGTAACTCAGAAAGTTCCGGAACCGCCCCGTGCGCACGTTGAACGCCAGGTCCACGAAACTCAGGTACCGCGTGACGAGCGGCCTGAGGGTGGGGTCGTCCGGCGTCACGTAGCGCGCCAGGATCGCCGCGATCAGCGCGCGGGCGTTGTCGTCCGTCGTGTAGCCGCGACGCCGGTCCGGCACGATGTACCGCGCGTGCTGCATGATCCCGAAATCGTCGGTCAGGCGCCGCAGGTGTTCGAGGTTGACGGCCGGCAGTTCGCCCGCCAGGCGTGCGCCCGGGACGGCCTCTTCGAGTCCGAGTGCGGCTCCGTCGGGCGAACGGACGAGGAGGACCGGCTCCGGCCGCGACTCGTGCTCTTTCTGGATCTCCTTGAACAGCGCCAGGTATTGCCGGGCCACTTCCGGCCAGATCATCTGCCGGCTGAACGCGTACGCGCGCTCCCCCATCGCCGTCCGCTCCGCCTCGTTCGTCAGCAGGTCCACGCAGGCCCACGCGAGGGCTTCGGAGTCGCGCGGCGGGACGAGGCGGCCGCGGCCCTTCGTCAGCATGTCCAGGGCGTACCAGTAGGTCGTCGAGATGATCGGCTTGCCGGTCCCCATCGCGTAGGCCAGCGTGCCGGACACCGCCTGGTCCTGGTTCAGGTACGGCGAGACGTACAGGTCCGCGGCCATCAGGTACTTGAACAGTTTGCGGAGGCCGACGAATTCGTTCTGGAAGACGACGTGGTCGGCCACGCGCTCGCGGGCGAGTTGCTCCAGTTTCGTGCGATACGTTTCGCCCGCCTGTCGGCGGATGTTGGGGTGCGTCGCCCCCAGGACGACGTACAGGACGTCGGGGTGCTTGGCGACGATGGCCGGCATCGCCTCGATCATGTACTCGATCCCCTTGCCGGGCGACAGCAGGCCGAACGTCAGAATCACGCGCCGCCCCTCGGCCCCGATCTCCGCCTTGTGCGCGTCGGGATCGGTGCGCGGCACGTCGGGAATCCCGTGGTGGATCAGGCAGACCTGCTCCCGCTCCACGCGGTACACATCCTCCAGGAGCCGGATCGACCGCGGGCTCATCACCACCAGCCGATCCGCCAGACGCACGAGTTCCTCGAGCACGCGCCGCTCGGCCGGGCCCGGGTTCTTCAGGACCGTGTGGAGGGAAACGACGAGCGGCATGCGCAGTTGGCGCACCAGCGCCAAGAGGTGGCTCCCCGCCTCGCCGCCGAAGATCCCGTACTCGTGCTGCACGTTGACGAAATCGAAGCCGCCCGCCTGGATGAAGTTGAAGGCGTTGTAATAGTCCTCGAGGCGTTCGGCGTTGACATGGAACTCGACGCGCGGCGGGTAATCGTATCCTTCGGGGCGGTCGTTCATCGCCACCACCGCGACGTGCGCCTCTGGAACCTCTTCCGCCAGCGCCTCGCACAGGCCCGCCGTGAACGTCGCGATGCCGCAGCGCCGGGGGACGTACACGGGCGACTCGACGTGGCGAGCCGGTCCGCGAGGGCGTCTTTTTGCCAGAGGGCGTGCTACCCGGTGCCATGCGTCCTCCTCGCCGAGGGGCCGGACCGAGTACACATTTTACCAGACGGCCCGGGTTTTCTCAACCCGTAGATCGGCCGCTGTCTCCTTCAGCACTACTGCCGCGGGGGATACCGGGTAGTCTCCGATAGAAACCGGGTGCGGGGAAACCAGGCCCCGCACCCGATCTTCCTGAAGGTCGCACAATCTCTCGGTGCCGCGCTACTTCTCGGCCGGGCGTCCCTCGCCTAGCGGCGCCGGCGAAGCGCGAGAAGCGCCCCGCCCACGGCCAGGAGCGAGAGGGTCGCCGGTTCCGGCACGTACTCCAACTGGAGCGTCGTGACGGTCGAACCGCCCAGCCAGTTGATCTGCCATGCCTTCGCGTCCGCGAGAGCCAGGGCGATGCCATTGTCGGTAATCCCGCCCGAGGCCGTCAGCACGTCGAACGTGTCGCCCTTGCTCGCCACGTACGGGCCGTACCACGACACGTCAACCGTTCCGTCAAGGAGCGCCGTGCCGGTGACGACCAGGGTGTCGTAGTCGGTGCCGGGCGCAAGTCCGCCGATCTCGATCTCCAAGACGGCCGTGGCCGACTGATTGTAGTCGCCCGTGATGGTCAGCGTGCCGGGGGAAGCGCCGGGGGCGACCGTCCCGTTGTTCACAAGCGTCGTGCCGGAGAACACCAGGTTCCCGGGGCCGGTGATGCGGCCCGTGCTGGAGTTGGTCAACGTGGCGCCGGACCTGTCGAAGTAGGTCGTTGTGCCGACATAGAGCGTTCCCTCGTTCGTGAGGTCCAGGGTGAGGTAGCGGGGTCCGCCGGCGCCGGGGAGGACCTTGAGGAAGGCGGCCGAGGCGTTGGTGAGGGTCTGGCCGGGCGAGGTGCTGAGGGTGGCGCCGTAGGGGCCGCCGGTGCTCGTCAGGGTGATGACGCCGGAGTTCTGGAAACTGGAGGCGGCGTTCAGGGAGGCGGGGCCGACGGCGCCGTCCCCGGCCACGGTGAGGGTCTGGGCGGAGGCGACGTCGCCGGTCAGGACGCAGGCGCCCCACAGGAGGAAGTCGGCGGCGGTGGTGACGCCGGAGCCGATGTTCAGGGTCGAACTCTGGAGGCGGGGCGTGCCGCTGAGGGTGCCGCCGTTGTGGTTGAAGATGCCGCCGCCGAGGGAGAAGGCGCTGCCGGAGTTGAAGTCGAGGTCGGCGCCGGCGTTGTGGGTGAAGGTCTGGTTGCCGGCGTTCATCTCGAGGGTCTGGCCGGAGGCGATCTGGACGGAGCCGTTGTTGGTGAAGGTGGCGCCGTTACGGTTGAAGGACGTGGTGGCGTCGATCTGGACGGTGCCGTCGTTCGTGAGGTCCAGGGTGAGGTAGCGGGGTCCGCCGGCGCCGGGGAGGACCTGGAGGAGGCCGGCCGAGGTGTTGGTGAGGGTCTGGCCGAGCGAGGTGGTGCTGAGGGTGGCCGGGTAGCCGCCGCCGGTGCTCGTCAGGGTGATGACGCCGGAGTTCTGGAAACTGGAGGCGGCGTTCAGGGAGGCGCCGCCGACGGTGCCGTCCCCCTGGATGGTCACTTGACCATTCTGCGTGAGGGGGGCGGAGATCTGAACGCTGCCGCGGATCCTGAGGGTGGCGTCATTGGTCAACGTTCCGGATCCCGCCCAGGTGCCGTTGTCCATCTGGACCTCGCCCGCCTGGATTGCCGAGGGGCCGTTGACGGTCAACGTCCCTCCCGGAATGAGGAAGATGGCGTTGTCCGAGTTGAGGGTGAATCCCGCGATGGTCGGCGCGGTGTCCAGCGTCACCGTATATGGAGTGCCCGTGATGCTGATGGTGGCGGTGTCGGACGAACTGTCGCCGGGCACGCCCGAAGGCGTCCAGTTGTCGCTCAGGTTCCAGATGCCGGAGGCGGCGGTCGTCCAGACGTAATCCGCTGGTATCGACGCGATGACCGGCTCGACCTGTACGACGAGAAGCACGAGAGCAGCAGCGCAGACCAACCGATGTGTGAAAGCGGCCATGGATCCCTCTCCCTCTCCCAAGGCGAGGCGGGTTCTGCCGGCAGGGCGCCGGCCACGAACACCGACCTTGCGGAAACTCCCCCTTTGTCGGCTGCCTCTGTCACGGGAATCATCCCGCGATAGAGAACACCCTCTGGGATTCGGCGAGGAATAGTTTCGCGCGACTCCCCCCCGGGTGTCGTACGTCGAGGATACTATACACCAGAAATGGGGAAAAGTCAAATCGCGGCCGCGTAACGCTCGAGGGCTGCACGCTTCGCCTCGCGGGCTGACCGCCCCTAAGCCTCGCTGGCGCAAGAGGTTACGCCGCAGGCCCATGGCCGCTTCAACCCCGCAACTGAGTGGAGCCAGGAACCGGATTCTCCCGTCTGCGGCGGGAAGATTCGTCGGTCGCGGCGTGTAGAATCGTCCTTCCTTGCTTTTGTCCCGACGGACGGCTGGGCGACGTGCCTGAGAGGCAGGAGACCCGCGGATGCTCAAGGAGATTCGGATTCACGGTCGCGGCGGGCAGGGGAGCGTCACCGCCGCCGAGGTCCTCGCCAAGGCGGCGTTTAAGGACGGCCTGGTGAGCCAGGCGTTTCCGGCCTTCGGGTCCGAGCGGATGGGGGCCCCCGTGCGGGCCTTTTGCCGCATCTCCGATAAGCCCATCCGCACCCGCGCCGTCATCGAGGAACCCGATTACCTCATCGTCCAGGACCCGACGCTCTTCGGCCAGGTGGACATTTTCGGCGGCCTGAAGGCGGGCGGCATGGCCGTCGTCAACACCGAAAAGCCCCAGGAGATCGCTACCCCCGCGGGCACGACCCTCAAGGCGGTCGCCGGCACCAAGATTGCGATGGACGTCATCGGCCGGCCTATCCCGAACATGGTCATGGTCGGCGCCTTCGCGGGGACGACGGGCCTGGTGAGCCTGGAATCGCTCCAGGCGGCGGTGAAGGAGCGATTCGGCGGGAAGATCGGCGACCTCAACGCCGAGGCCGTCGCCAAGGCCTTCCACGCCGCCAGAAACGCAACCTGATTGCGGATTGCGGATTGCGGATTGAACGGCAAACGACCGCCGCTTGCGGCTTAGCGGCCGTTACGTTTAGCCGCCCCGCCCGCCACGGCGGGTAAACTTGCGGGGCGCGGGCCGTCACATTTAGCCGCCCCGCCCGCCACGGCGGGTAAACTTGCGGGGCGCGGGCCGTCACGAAAGCGAGGACGCGGCATGGCGAACAAGTTGCTCAGCATCGAAAAACTTTCCATCGGCTGCGTCGCCCCCCCCGGCGAGAGCCTCGCCAATAAGACCGGCGCCTGGCGGACCCAGCGCCCGGTCTTCAAGCAGAAGGACTGCACCGGGTGCCGCGGATGCGAAATGGTCTGCCCCGAAGGCTGCGTCTTCGGCGACCCGAAGAAGAAGCAATTCGACTTCGACCCGGACTACTGCAAAGGCTGCGGCATGTGCGCGGTCGAATGCCCCGTGAATGATATTGACATGTTGATGGAGGAGAAGTGATGGCGAAGGAAATCCTCGAAGGCGCGATGGCCGTCGCCCACGCCGTCGCCCGCTGCCGGCCGGAGGTCGTCGCCGCCTATCCCATTACGCCGCAGACCCACATCTCCGAGGAACTCTCGCAGATCGTGGCCGACGGCGACCTGGAGGCCGAGTTCGTCAAGGTCGAGAGCGAATTCGGCGCCGCGAGCGTCGTCCTCGGCGCCTCGGCCGCCGGCGCCCGGACCTACACCGCCACCTCCAGCCAGGGCCTAATCCTCATGACCGAGGTCCTCTGGAACATGGCCGGCATGCGCCTGCCGGTGGTCCTCGGGTGCGCGAACCGGAGCCTCTCGGCCCCGCTCTCCATCTGGTGCGACCACCAGGACGCCGAGTCGGTGCGCGACTGCGGCATCCTCCAACTTTACGCCGAGGATTCCCAGGAAGCGTGCGACATGCACGTCCTGGCCTTCAAGATCGCCGAGGACCGCCGCGTCCTCCTTCCCGTGATGGTCAACCTCGACGGCTTCCTGCTGACGCACGTTTTCGAGCCGACCGAAATCCCGGACCAAGCGCTCACCGACAAGTTTCTCGGCTCCTACGAGGCGGTCCTGAAACTCGACGTGGACGACCCGGCGACGTTCGGCGCGTTCTGCGAGCCCGACAAGTGCATGGAAGGCCGCTGGATGGTCCACGACGCCTGCCTCCGCAGCCTCGAGGTCATCGAGGAAGCGAGCGCCGCGTTCGCCAAAGCCTTCGGCCGAGACTCCGGCGGACTCATCGAAAAGTATAAGAGCGACGATGCCGAGACGGTTCTCGTGGCCAAAGGCTCCATCAGCGGCACGATCAAGGACGTCGTGGACGAACTGCGGGCCGAGGGGAAGAAGGTCGGCCTCGTGCGCCTGAAAGTCTTCCGCCCGTTCCCGCGCGACGCGATCCTCGCGGCCACCAAGGGCGCCAAGCAGATTGCCGTCATCGAGAAGGGCGGCTCCTTCGGCGCGGGCGGCATCATGACGCCGGAGGTCAAGGAAGTGCTTTACGACGCCGGCCTCAAGATTCCCGTGAGTGGCTTCTGCGTCCAGTTGGCCGGCCGCGAGGTCCCGCCCGACGGCATCCGCGAGATCATCGACCGCGTCGCCAAGGGCGAACGCCAGAAAGCGTACGAATACTTCCGCCTGAAAAAGGAACTCCTCCCCGACCTCGTGCCGTAACAGTTAGCCGCCCCGCTCGCGGGGCGCGTGTTGTTTTTCGTGAACGTGACGCAAAACGTGCATACGCCGTAACGCACCGAAATACGGAGGATGAAAACGTGGCATCACCCGTACCGTTCGATTACACCAATCGCGTCCTGAAACCCGGATACACCTCCTGCCTCGGCTGCGGCGAAGCGCTCGCCATGCGCATCGTCGCCCAGGCCGCAGGACCGCGGTCCATTTTCACCAACTGCACCGGATGCTCCGAGATCTTCACCTCGCGCTATCCCCAATCCTCCTGGTCGGCCCCCTGGATCCACAGCCTGTTCGAAAACGCGGCGGCCATTGCCTCCGGCGTTTATTACGCCCTCAAGCACAAGGGGAAACTCGAAGGCACGAACATCATCGCCATGGGCGGCGACGGCGGCACCGCA
>JAPLMM010000102.1 GCA_026387035.1 Planctomycetota bacterium | reverse complement strand
ACGCTCGAGGTGTAAAGTTCCATCGCGCCGACGTCGGCGGTCTTCGCGCCGGGAGAGCCGCGGTCCACGAAGTGCACCAGCACGGGGAAAGATTCCCAGGCCGGGTCCGCCTTTCCGAGCGGCGGCATGTAAACGGCCATGTTGTAGGACTCGACGCCGAGATGCGCGTAAACCTTGAGGGCGCGGTGGACGGCCGGGGCAAGGTCGGGTGAGTCGAACCGGTCGGCCACGAGCACCAGTTCCTTTTCCTTGACGGGCGTCAGGTGCGCCAAGGCGGTTACGTTCCCCCACCGCGCCGCCAGGCCCAAGGCGTCATGCACCCGCACCAGGTCGTCGAAGTAATTCGTCTTATGGGCCTCGCGATACGCGAGCGCGTCGCGCCGCAGCCGTTCCACCTTCGCGTAATGGAACTTGCGGGCGACGGTCATCTGCGCGTGGCCGTGGATGATGCTGGCCGCGGCCTTCCACAGGCAATTCCACATGAGAAAGAAGTAACGGGCCTCGGCGTCCTCGGCGTGGACCTTCTCGGCCCAGGCGCGGCTGGTGGCCAGCAGGTCGGCGACTTCGGCGACCGTGAAGGCGTCGCTCTGAAAATGCAGGGGCGAATGGTCCTCGAAGATCACCAGGCCGTGCCAGGCGTCGTACGCCGCAACGTTGGCGGCCGTCTTCGTGCCGATCCGGCCGAAGGTGTTCTCCGGCGTCAGTTCCATCGGCCGGCAGAACGCGCACTTGCCGCGGGCGGCCTCGATCTCCTTCTGAAGGTCCGAATCGTCTTTGGCCTCGATCGGCCTGAGGGCCCGGATGGCGTTGAAGAGCGTCCCCTGCCCGGTGACGCGGTTGACGACGTGGACGATTGTCTGGTGCCGGATGGCCGCCAGGATCTGATCGCGCGTCGGAGCGAGGTAGGCGAACGCCTTGGCGATCCAGTCCTCCATCGCCTTGGGCGGAAGGACGCGCGCCTCGCCGACCGTGAACTCAAAGAGCTGATCGAAGCGTCGGCGAGCGCCAGCGTCGAGGGCGTTGACGGCCTCTTCGAGGTTCGTGATGCGTCGGGGCATGGGGAGTCCTTTCGTAGGACGAAAGACCGCGCCCGCCCCAGCCTTCGCCCTTTGGGCTACGGCGGGCAAGCAAGGCGGGCGGCTAAACGGGTCATTCACACGGTGCGCCGCCGGGAGGCCCGCCGGGCGCGCTCACGCCTTCGCCACCTCGTCGAGGACGGGCAGAAGATAATCGCGCGAGACGACGTCCCACGACATCTGGCGCGCCAGGTCGTATCCGCTCCGGATGAAGGCCTCGCGGCTCTTGCGGTCCGTCGGGAGGAGCTTCAGGATCTCGCCCGCGACGCGGTTGGCTTCCTTTTCCTCAACGGCGTCGCGCTCCTTGGGGCCGATCGAAAGGACGTTGTGCAGCCCGCCGTCTTTCGCGATGCGCGTGTAATCGGCCACGAGAACGTTCGGGACGGGCCGGCCGCCGGTCACCTTCTCGACAAACCCCGCGCAGCCGCAGATGTTCGTAATCACGCACAGGCCGCCGAACGAGAGCGGTTCGAGTTGGGCGATGCCGAACGGCTCGTAGATCGACTGGCCGAACTCGATGTCCGTCCCCTTGCGGATGTCCAGGAAGTCCATATCTTCCGGCATCTTCAGGCCGCACATCGCCCGGTTCCAGCCGAACTGGTTGACCAGGATGACCTTGATTTGTCGGGCGCAGGCGTTGAACTTCTGCATGTGGACATAGAAGTCGGCCTCGCCGCCCGAGAGGTCGGGGTGCCCTTCCCGGTGGCCGACCGGCCAGGAGTACCGGGCTTCCATGTCGAGGACTTCGTGGCCCTTGCGCGGGGCGCCGAGTTGGCTGGACAAGAGATACAAGACGCCGGTCCGGCCTGTCTCGCGGAACTTTTTCTCCAGGTGCCAGAGGACTTTCAGGTCCCTCCACATGCCCTTCGACAGGGCCATGCGCGTCACGTGGCTGAAGACGAAGTCCGGCCGGAACTCCAGGATCGCCTCCGTGTACTTCTGGAGTCGGGCCCTGGACTGCTCGACGTCCTCGACGGAAACCTCGTAGGCCGGGACGCCGTTGTAGGCGAGGCGAATGTTCTTGTCGGCGAAGTCGGCCGCCATGAACTTCATCTCCTCCAGGACGTAGTCGCCGACGCAGAGAATGGCGTCGCAGAACCGCGCCGCCGAGACCAGCGCGTGCTTGAAGAACGGCGCCTGCAGGCCGAACACGTCCTCGACGAACTTGCCCTTGGCCATCGCCTCGGAAAGAACGTTGTAAAACATCGTGTCGTGTCCGGGATGGCCCTCGACGATCCGCCGCATCGTCGCCACCTCGTGGGCGTAGAAGATCGTGCGGTACGCGCCGGAGTCGCGCGCGATGGCCGCCAGCGCGAGCGGCATGCCCATGAACTCGTGCGCGAGAATGATCGCAGGACCGTCCGACGCGGCCCCCAAGGCGTCGAGCGCCGCCAGCCCTGGACCGGCGAGACGCACGTACTGCTCGTATTCCCACTCGCGGTACAGATCGCTCTTGATCCCGAAACGCTCGAAGAGCATCCGCTTCACTTCGCCCAGGCGGTCGAGGTTCGCCTGGCCGACGTCCACCAGGACCACCTCCGGGCTCGATTCGACGCCGGTCGCCTTGTCGCGGAACGTCCGCCGGCCGTACACAATCCGCACGCCGTAGCGCTCCTGGACCGGACGGAACCTGGCGGCCCAGCCGCCGTCATCCGCCCCGCTAACTCCCGAATAGAGGACCTTGCCGTTCTTCGCCAGGAGCGCCTCGTCCTCCGGCCCGCCGAGCGGGCCGACCAGGATCGACCGCTTGACGCCCTCGTTGTAAGTCTTGGCGGTGAAGAAGCCCTGAAGCACCGCCCCGATGCCGCCCACCTTCTGAATCGCTTCGTGCGTGACGTGAATCACCGTGCTCATGCTCGACCCTTCTGCCGGTCCGAAACCTTTTGCCCCCGCGCTGCTTGCCGGAACGCAAAACGCTCGGCGAAGTCGTTCGCCGAGCCGAGTCGCCCGCGGCCACCGATGCCGACGGCCCGAGGCGTCCCCGCCTTGTTATCGGAAAAGGCGGCGCAAAACTTTCCTCTTTCAAGCATCGTCGGCGGCGTTTCCCCGCTCGATCCACCGCGCCGCGCCCGCCTCGAGGAGCGTCTCGGCCAGTCGCACGCCGATTGCCGGCGCGTCCGCGGCCGAACCTTCCGCCCGCTCCCGCAGACTCGCACGCCCGTCCGCGCTCACCAGATACGCCTCCAGCGCGAGGCGCCCTGCCGCGTCCACCGTGCCCAAGACGCCGAGCGGCGTCCGGCACCCGGCCCCGAGCCGGCGCACCAGCGCCCGCTCCGCCGCCACCGCCCACCGTGAGGCCGCATCGTCCACCGCCCTGACGAGCCCGCGGACCCGCTCGTCGCCCGCGCGGAACTCAAGACCCAGCGCCCCCTGCCCAGCCGCTGGAAGCGCCACGGAAACCGGCACCGTCCATGCCCGCGCGTCCACGAGCCCCAACCGCTCCAGGCCCGCCCGCGCGAGCACCGTCGCGTCGCACCGGCCCGCCTCCAACTTCGCCAGGCGCGTCTTCACGTTGCCCCGCAGGTCCGTGAAGCGAAGGTCCGCCCGGGCCGCCAGCAGCATCGCCCGCCGACGCGGACTCGACGTCCCGACCTTCGCCCCGCGAGGCAGGTCCTCCAGGGATTGCCCGGCGGAAGTCAGGAGACAATCCCGCGGGTCCGCCCGCGCCGGAACGGCCGCCTCGACCTCCAGGCCCTCCGGCACGCGCGTCGGCACGTCCTTCATCGAATGGACCGCCAGGTCAATCCGCCCCGCCAGAAGCGCCGCCTCGAGTTCCTTGACGAAGACGCCCACCCCCAACCCGGCCGGGGCGGCGGCCAGCGGCGTCGCGCGGTCCCGGTCGCCCGCGGTCCGTATCTTCTCGATGCGGACTTCCAAGTCCGGCCAAGCCTCGCGCAGGCGCGCCACCACCCACTCGGTCTGGACGAGCGCCAAGCGGCTCGCCCGCGAACCCACTCTGAGCACCTCGGCCATGGACCCTCCGGGCCGCACCCTAATGAAACGGCGGGCGCGATGCAAGGCCCCGTCGCGCCGTTCGCGCCACTCCTGCGCGCCATTCGCTGTTCAATCCGCAATTCTTTTCATTGACCCGCCCCGCCCGGCGCGGGAAACTCAGACGGTCAAAGAACACATCGGTCCCAGGAGGAGACACTTATGCTCGCCGAAGAAGTCGCAAAAGTCGTCACGCAGGTGGACCTGATGAACGCGGTGGACAAGGTCGGCCGCCTCGTCATGGTGATCCTCGCGGTCCAGATCCTGATGGGCATCGCATGGACGGTCGCCCACCGGCGGATCGCGAAGAACCAGATTGAACTCGCGAAACTGGTGCGAGGCGAGTGCTGCCAGGGCGGCGGCGACTGACCGCCGACGGCGCGTCAGGGAAAGCACGGGTGCCATGCCCACCACGGGCGGGTGAACTTCCGCTCTTGTCCGGCGTAGTCCCGGCGCGCCGGGGCGAAGACGGATGCGAAAGCATGGTCCTGCCGCGGGGTGTGCTATGCTCGACCCAGGTCTCATCCGCGCGGAGCCCGCGCGCGTCCAGGCGGCGCTCGGTCGGCGCGGCATGGCGGCGGAGGCGGTTCAGGGGGCGGCGGAATGCGACGCCCGCTGGCTCGCACGCCAGGCGGTGGCCGACGCCCTGCGCACCCGCCGACGCCGCGCCAGCGAGGAAGTCGCCCGCGCCAAGGCCGCCGGCGAGCCCACCGCCGACCTCGAACGCCTCGGCCGCGAGGCCGCCGACGAACTCCGCCAGGTCGAGGCCGACCTCGCGCACCTCCAGGCCGAACGCGACGAAACCCTCCTCGCCCTCCCGAATCTCCCCGCCTCCGACGTCCCCGAAGAAACGATCGTCCTGGAGGAACCTCTTTCCCTGCCGACGGCCGCCGGGCTCACCCACGCGGACCTCGTGAAGGTGCTCGACCTCGCCCACACTGCCGCCGGCCACGGCACGGCCCGTGGCCGTGCCAGGGAGGCGTCGGCCGGAGGAGGCTTTCTCGTCTGGCGCGGGGCGGGGGCCAGGCTCCTCGGGGCGCTCGATGCTCTCATGCTCCAGGTCCACACGCGCCGGTTCGGTTACGAGGAAGTCCGCTGCCCGTCGGTCGCGACGCGCGAGGCCCTCGAAGGGTCCGCCCACCTGCCGGCGCTCGAAGAGAAGATGTACGCGGTGCTCGCGCCCGGCACGGACCGCTCCCTTGCGGTCGCGGCTAGCACCGGCAACGACTTGTTTCTCGCCCCCCGCGCGGAGCCGCATCTGGCGAACCTCTTCCGCGGACAGGTGCTTGATGCCGGCGCCCTGCCCATGAGGTTCGTCGCGTCGGGCCCGGCCTTTCGGCGCGAGTCGGCCCACGGCGGCGCGAAGGGGCGCGGCCTCTTGCGCCTCCACGAGTTCCCGACGGTCGAGGTGTACGCCTTCACGAGGCCGGAGGAATCCGAGGCGGAACTCGCGCGGGCCGCCGAAGCGGCGACGGCGATCCTGGCGCTGCTCGAGGTGCCACACCGCCGGCTCCTCCGCGGCGCGCGGTCCTTGAGCCACGCGGCCGCGAAAACGATTGACCTGGAGGTGTGGGCGGGCGCGACGGAGCGCTGGCTGCCCGTCGCGGCCCTTTCGTCGTTCACCGATTACCAGGCCCGCCGAACCGAAACGCGCTACCGGGCCGCGGACGCTAAGCCGCGGCTCGTTCACACCGTGGGCGGGGCGGCCGTGGCGATCCCGCACCTCGTGGCGGCACTGCTGGAGAACGGCCAGGAAGCGGACGGCTCCGTCCGCCTGCCGGAGGCCCTCCGGCCGTACATGGGCGGCCTGGACCGCCTCCGCCCGCCCGCGCCGTCCGACGTGCACGGCACGAAGGGGTAAAAAAGACCCCGTGCGGGATCCCCCCACCTCCGCACGGGGGTCGTTGTCTGCGGCCGTCCTGC
>JAPLMM010000101.1 GCA_026387035.1 Planctomycetota bacterium | reverse complement strand
CGCCCTGCCAGAACGTCGCGGTGCCGAAGAGTACCGAATGGGCGTCGCGGCGAAACTCCTCCAGCATCTTCCCGCGGGGCAGCCCTTCGCCCTGGACGAGGAGCCGCCAACCGCGCTTCGCCAGGTGCGGCCGGAGCGCGTAGGCAGCGCGGGAAAGCATCTCGTAGGACGTAAAGAGGACGAACGCCCGGCCCTGGGAGAGGTCGAGGTAGCGCTGGATGGCGCCCACGGCGGCGTCGAAGTAGGCGGGGTCGGCCGGTTCCGGCAGGTCGGCCTCCAGATAGAGGCGCACTTTCGATTCGTAATCGAACGGCGAGCCGACCCAGAGCGTGTCGCAGTCCTCCAGGCCCAGACGCTGCCGCACGTAGGCGAACTCGTCGCGCGGGCCCACCGAAAGCGTCGCGCTCGTCAGGACGGCCGAGCGAACCTCCTGCCAGACAAGCAAGTCGAGCATTCCGCCGACGTGGACCGGCGCGGCATGAAGCGAGACGCGGGGCCGCCGAAAAATGGGGTCTGACCCCATTTTCTTAAGTCCTTTCTGCAGAAGTGGTTGCGCGTCCCCGTTTTCGGAAGATAGGGGCTGACCCTCTTTTTTTGCTTCGACCCAGTAGACCGCGCCGGAGCCGGGAGAGTCGGAGGCGTAGGTCTGGCCGACGAAGGAAACGACGGCCCCGGCGAGGCGTCGGGCGCGGTCGGCGTAGGACGCGAGTTCGTCGGCCGACTCCTCATCGCGGCCCATCTTCTTGGCGAGCGCGCCGAGGGCCGAGGCGAGGCGTTCGAGCGACGGCGAGAGGGGGTTCTCGAAAACGTTCGGGCGTGCGACGCGCCCGCTGGGGCCGCCCTCGCCTTCGAACCAGGCGCGGAGCGAGGCGAAGAAGTCGGCCGAGGCGCGGCCGGCATCGTCGCAGGCGAGCCTGGCGGCTTCGGCGCCCCGTTCGATGGCCGCCAGGGCGCCTCGCGGGCGCTTCCCGCCGGCGCCGGACCAGAGGAGGCCCAGGAGAAACGCGACCTGGCTGGAGGAGACGGCGATGCCGAGTTGGTCGCAGGCGACCGTCTCGACGTTGTGGGCCTCGTCGAAGACGAGGGCGTCAAAGGCCGGGAGGATGCCGGCCGAGCCCGAGGCGCGGATCGCGAGGTCCGAGAAGAACAGCGCGTGGTTGACGACCAGCAGGTCGGCCTGGTGGACGCGCCGGCGGGCGCGCTGGTAGAAGCACCGGCGCTCGTGCGGACACTTTCGTCCGCGGCAGTTGCCCTGCTCGGCGCACACGCGGTCCCAGACGCGCGGGGCGGGCTGGGGCGCGAGGTCCGAGAGGCTGCCGTCGCCGGTCGCAAGGGCCCACTCTTCGAGGCGGGCGAGTTCGCGGCGTTCGGCGGCGGAGGTAAAGAGCGTGGCGGCGCGCTGGCTGGCGCGTTCGAGGCGGCGAAGGCAGAGGTAGTTCGCGCGGCCCTTGACGAGGACGGCGCGGAACTCCAGGCCGAGCGCCTTCGCGAGAAGCGGGAGGTCTTTCTCGACGAGTTGTTCCTGGAGGCTGATGGTGTAGGTGGAGAGGAGGACGCGGCGTTTTTCGCGCGTCGCGAGGTGGATCGCCGGGACGAGGTAAGCGAAGGACTTGCCGACGCCGGTGCCCGCCTCGACGACCAGGTGCCGGCCGGCACGGAAGGCGCGGTCGACGGCCTCGGCCATGGCGATCTGCTCGGGGCGGTGCTCGTAGCCCGCGAGGCCTCGGGCGACGAGGCCTTCCGGGCCGAGGGCGGATTGGACGTCGTGGTCCACGCGGGCTCCCCGTGGCACGCGTTTGCGCCGCGTGCTCGGAACGGCACGCGCCGCGCCCGCCTTCGTCCCGGCGCGCCGGGACTACGGCGTGGCAAGCAAGCGCGGCGGCTAAATATGCAAGCGGCGAGGCGCGGCGGCCGGTGCACCTCACGGCGACGGCGCGATGGTGCCTTCGGTGGGGCTGGAGGCGGAGGCGTAAGGCCGCCGCGGAATGCGCCCCGCCAGGTACGCTTCTCGTCCGGCCTCGATGGCGAGGCGCATCGCGCGGGCCATCCGGACGGGGTCCTGGGCCTTGGCGACGCCGGTGTTCAGGAGCACCCCGTCGGCCCCGAGTTCCATGGCGATGGCGGTGTCGCTGGCGGTGCCGACGCCGGCGTCGACGATGATGGGGACCTTCGCGCGTTCGATGATGAGGCGGATGTTGCCGGGGTTGAGGATGCCCTGGCCGGAGCCGATGGGCGACCCCAGAGGCATGACGCTCGTGGCGCCGGCGTCTTCGAGGCGCCGGGCCATGACGGGGTCGTCGCTCGTGTAGGCGAGGACATAGAACTTTTCCTTGATGAGCGTCGCCATCGCCTTCAGCGTTTCGACGGGGTCCGGGAGGAGCGTGTCGGGGTCGGCGAGGACTTCGAGTTTGACCCACTCGACGCCGAGGGCTTCGCGCGCGAGTCGTGCGGTGCGGACGGCATCGTCGGCATTGAAGCAGCCGGCGGTGTTCGGCAGGATGGTATATCGTTTGCGGTCAATATAATCGAGGAGGCTTTCCTTGGATTTGTCGGCGAGGTTGACGCGCCGGACGGCGACGGTGACGACCTGGCATCCGGAGGCCTCGAGGGCCTCGCGCATGAGGGGGAAGGTGTCGTACTTCCCGGTGCCGACGAAGAGGCGGCTGGTGAATTTGTAAGGCCCGAGTTTCAACACGTCTTGTTCTGCCATGCCCTCGCACTCCTTCGGTCAGTAACTGAGTGACTGAGTAACTGAGGCGCCGGAGGCTTCCGCGCCGTCATCCGCCTCCTACCAGGGTGACGATTTCGATCTCGTCGCCTTCCGCCAGGGCGCGGCCGGCGTGGAGGGAGCGCGGAACGATCTCGCGGTTGACCTCGACGGCGACGGGCCCGCCGGCGGTCGGGAGCATCTCGAGCAGGCGTGCGACGGTCGTCCCGTCGGGCACCTCGCGCGGCTGGCCGTTCACGGTAATCCGCATGGACCGCTTTCCTCCCGGGCCCTGCCCGCCCGCGGGATTATAGGGCCGCGGCAAGGGCCATTCAAGCCGCCGGACAAACGCTTGCGGACCGGCGGGAATCGCGTTACATATTGGGGGGGCACGGGTTCAACTCACCGGAAGGCACAATCGGGGCAACTCTTTCGATGAAACGACTTCTCGTGATGGGCGTCGCGGCGGTGTTGGCGTGCGCGGGCCTGGCGTCCCGAGCCACCTCTCAGGAACCGACCCGGACGGACCTGCTGCACGCGGCGGAGGCGCGCCTGCGGACCGAGAAGGATCCCGAGCACCGCCAGGAACTGGCCGACCGGATCGAACGGTACAAGCACGAACTGGGTCCGCACGACGAGAAGGGGACGGCGCTGCATCCGTCGGCGATGTGGCACGCGACGGCAATCGGGTCGCTGAAGGAGGAGGTCCAGCGTCTGGAGGGGCGGCCGAAATCGACGCCGGCCGCCGCCTTTGCCGTCACCCTGCGGATCCACACGAGACGGATGGCGGCCACGTGCCTCGAGCGAGGCTGGGACTGGGGCGGCGAGAGACCGAGGTTCCAGTTCGACGCGTTCGGGTCGTACCTGGCGAACAACCTCGGGGCGCCGGACTCGCTGGGCGACGCGCTGGCCTCCTGGATCGCCAAGGAAGCGAGCCTGGCCTCCGGCCCGTCGGGCGAGGCGTTCAAGGCCGCGCTGGCCGACGCCCAGGCGGCGCTCGGGCGGCTGGGCGAGGCGGTGGGGCATTTCACTCGCGCCCCCTCCCGCCGGGAAGTCGAGAGGATGGCATTGATGGCGGACCTGGGGCAGTTCGCCCAGGCGCTGGACACGCTGGGCGAAGCAAAGTCGGCGCTCGAGGCGTTGCAGGCGAAGGCGTCCGGGGGCGGGGCGGGGGCTGCCGGCCGGGAGTCGGCGGCGCCTGAAGCGCCCCAGGTGACGGAGGACGACAAGGCGCGGCTGGAGAAGATCCGGCGTCTGGCGGCAGGGCTCGAAGGGCCGGTGTGGGCGACAATCCGGTCGGACCTCGAGCGGTTCGCGAGGGTGGCGGAATCCGCCCTGGGGGTGCGTCAAACTCGCACCAAGGCGCTCGACCTGGTGGAGCACCTGGAACTGGCGGCCCAGTACGCGCAGGACCTGGCGCAGAGCAAGTCGGCGTATCCGGAGTACCTGGATCGGGAGCGCGGCGGGCTGGAGCATGTGCTGCAATTGCTGGGGGAAAAGTCGCGACGCCAGGAGGGGTATGCGAGCATTCGCCGGATGCAGGCGGACGCACATGCCCGGCGGGTGTTGGACGCGTCGCCGCTTGAGCCGGCCGTCTGCCAGAAAGTCCTTCGCGCCTACGCCGTCCCAAAGGAGACGTTCCCGCAAGAGGGTCGCGAGAACTCGTGGGAGGAGTTTCGGGGTTCCTTAAGCCGGACGATCGCGACGCTGGAGAAGATGCCGGCGTGGTCGTCGGAGACGGTGGCGGACCGGCTGGTGGGGCAGTACCCGGCGTTTTCGAAGGCGTTCCTGGACGCGGTGGGGCGTGCGGGGAAATCCGCGACGCCGTCTGCCGAGGGGCTCCGCGGGGATTTCCTCGCCGCCGCCGGCGCGGGCCGGGACCTCGAGCGGATCGTCTGGGCGAACCGGGCGGTCAAATCGGTGGCCAAGTACGTCCCGTCGCGGGCGGACCCGATGGCGACGGAACTGGGGGCGATGACGGTGAACTTCCAGGAGGCGAGCCCGGAGAAGCGTCAGCACCAGCGGGAGAACATGGACCGTTACATTCGGCCGTTCCGGCCGTTGGCGGATTTTCAGCCGCCCGGCCCGGAGCACGCGCGGGAGGCGTCGCGCCTGACGGGCGGGCTGTACCAGCGGGCGGTGATGAAGTTCAGCCAGGATGCATCTAACGGAATCGAGGAGGCGAGTAAGGGGTTGCCTACGGCGCTGGACGCGGCGATGGCAGGGCGGTGGATGTTCGTTTTGCTCCGGCACCGGTGTCTGGCGGAGGCGGAAAGCCTGGCGAAGGCCGACCCGGCGAGCCTGATCCCGTTCTGTGTCCCCCCGAAGCAGTGGGACGCCTTCCTGGCGGCAACGGACAAACAGTTGCGGGGCCTTTTCAGCCAGTACCTCGTTCCGAAGGCCCCCATTCCGGGCACCGGCTACCTGGCAGACTGGGACACGGTGTATTGCACGGTGGCGGCGGCCCAGCGGATGACCCTCCAGGAGCAGAAGGCCGAGGAGACGGACCTGGACCGGCTCCTGGGGAACCTGTACGGCGTGGCGGACCCGGACGCGTCGGACGCGGCGGTGCTCGGCTGGGCGACGGGATACCACACGACGGAAGCGTCGATGGCCCTGGTCGGGGGGTTCGGGGGGACGGCCCGCTGGCACCTGTACGAACTGGACCAACTGTGCCAGACGTGGCGGATGAGCCGGCCGTTCACGGCCGAGCAACTCGAAGCCGCGAACCCGAAGGCGGCGAAAGGGGCCGGCTGACGCCTGCCGGCGACCCCGAGCCGACGCTCGGAGCCGGGGGACCCCAAAAAAATCGGCCGACCTCGATGTTTTTTCTTGACGCCTCCGCGGCCGCGCGGTACGAGAGGTGCGCCCTTCCCCGTCCAACGTTCCCCGAACGAACGCGCCACGCGTACGTCTGACCCAGAAGGAGACCGTCCGTGTATCGCAATCTGATGGAGATTCTGGATGAGTATCTGTCGGGCGTCGGGCAGTACCGCTATGTCCTCTTGAGCGGGCTGGCGGTCTTGATGATCGCCTTCGTGCTGCAATTCGTGCCGCCCTGGCGGCGGGCGGTGCGCGACGCCCGCGCGGGGCGCGGATGGAAGGCGGTGCTCCTGACACTGGCGAACGCGCTGATGGTGCTGGTCGTGGGCACGGCGCTGGTGGCGGCGCTGGGCGCCGGGCTGCTGCATCAGTGGCGCGAGTTTTCGCAACGCCAGGGCAACGTCACGCAAAAGAACCTCTATACCGTCCAGAGCGTGTGGGGCAACCCGCACGAGCAGCGCGAACTTTCGGTCAATCACTTCATCACCAAGGAACAAAGCGTCCTGGTGTTCCGGGAGGGGCGGGAGATCATCGAGGAAGAAGGCTCGACGAGCGAGTTGCCCCAGGGTGACAACGCCCCCACCCGCGTCAAGCGCAAGGTCCGCGAACCCGTGCCGCAAAATTCCATCATCAGCGGCAACGTGGAGATCGATGTCCAGGTGCGGTACGTCAAACTCGGCTCGGCGTACTACACGGGCTACGAGGACTCCTGGACCATGGCCTACGTCGTGAAGAACCGGAGCGACAAGAAGACGGAGGCGGAGTTCCGTTTCCCTATGCCCGCGGAGCGCGGCGACTACAGGGATTTCAAGATCGAGGCGGACGGCAAGGACTGGCGCGAGCACCTCGTCCTCTCCAACAACGCCCAGACCTGGAAGATGCCGATGGAGCCCGGCCAGGAGGTCCAGGTCAGGGTCCACTACGCCTCCACGGGAACGGGCCACGTCCGCTATTCCCAGGCCTACATGGCCCAGCGGGACCGCTCGAAGGTCGTTCTGCAGCTCCGGCCGGACGTGGACCAGGGACAGAAGCGGATTCTCTGGCGCGACCTGACGCCGCTCGTCGGCGGCATGAAGCCGACCAACCGCGAGACGCTCCTCGCCTGGGAACCGCAAAAGGACGGCGAGCCGATCGTCCTGGAGTGGGACCTCGCCTCCTCGGTGACAACCTCCGACATGGGCGTCGTCCTGCCGCAGATGACGCAGCCGGGAACCTACGCCGGCTGGCTGCTCCACGAGGCGCCCTGGGGCCTGATACTCCTGGTCGGCGTCCTGACCATTACGTGGATGCTGCTGGGGCGCGACGAGTTCCTGATGAGCCTGGCGGTCCTGGCGATCGCGTACTTCCTGTTCTACACGTTGACGGCTTATTTCTCGGAGATTCTGACGTCGTTCGCCGGCTGCTTCGCGCTGGGCGCCCTGGCGACGCTGTTGGTTTCGGGCGCGTATGTCTGGCTCGGCTGGGGGCGGACGTATGCGGCCCACCAGACGATGGCCCTCGTGGCCGTCTTCACGATTTACTACCCGCTGGCCCTCATCTCTGAGAACTATGGGAATACGCTGATTCAAGTCCTCTACTGGGCGCTGGCGGCCTACGCGGCGATGCTGGCGGTGGCGATGGTCTGGCGGCGTCGGCGGAAGGAAGCGGCCTAGCGAAAACCAAACGCGAGACGAGGC
>JAPLMM010000100.1 GCA_026387035.1 Planctomycetota bacterium | reverse complement strand
CGACTCCGCCAGGCGCCGGTAAAGGTCCGCCGGCCTCGACCAGCAGTCCTCGAGGAGTTCGCCGCGGGGACCGTGGACGGGCTTCGGCGTCAGCACCAGGTCGGCCGACCCATACAGGCTATGCTGCCAGAAGAGCATGGCCGTCTTGGGCCGCTTGCCCTTCGGCGCGAGTTCCCAGACGCGCGGGGCCATGACGAGGCGGGCGGACTGTTCCCAGAACCGCGGGCAGGATGGGTTCGAGCGGCAGGAGAGCGCCGCGCCCGGCCAATCGACCGAGCGCCGGCATCTCGGCGACCAGGTCGGCCCCAAGGCCGGCAACGTTGAGGACCAGCGTCCGCTTCATCCGGCTCGCCCCCAGGAATGAGGAAGGGGCATCATACCCGCTCTGCCCCGCCCCGGCAACGGCCTGCAACCCGACCTTGACTCGCTCGCACGGTCCGTCTTACGATAGTCACTGAAAGGCACGTCACGCGGGGAGGACGACAAACCCGAACTCATCGTGGAGGCGGCCGATGGTGAGGAATGACAGCCCGGAATATCTCGCCAGCCTGCTACAGGAGCTGCGGCAGCTCCCCAAGGAAACAGAGTGGGTGGAGTTCAAGTGCAACAACGCCAACCCCGAAGAGATCGGCGAATACATCTCGGCGCTGGCCAACTCGGCCGCCTTGGAAGGCAAGGCCAACGCCTACCTCGTGTGGGGCATTGCGGACGGTACTCATGACGTGGTGGGCACAACGTTTCGGCCGACGCAGGCGAAAAAAGGGAATGAGGAGCTTGAGAACTGGCTGATTCGGCTGCTAAGCCCGCGGATTCACTTCCGCTTCGTGGAGTTCCAGGCCGATGGCAAACTGGTCTCGATGGTCGAGATTCCGCGTGCGGCGCACCAGCCGGTACAGTTTCAGGGGGTGGAATACATCCGGGTCGGCTCGTACAGGAAAAAGCTCAAAGATTTTCCGGAGAAGGAACGCGAGTTGTGGCGCATCTTCGACGTGACCCCCTTCGAGCAGCAGGTGGCCGCCGAAAGGGTAACTGCCTCGGATGTGCTGGCGCTGCTGGACTACCCCACTTACTTCAAGTTGCTGACTGTGCCATTGCCCGAGACGCGCGACGGAATTCTGGCTCGCCTTGCGGACGATCACATGATTGAGGCCTGCCCGGGCGGGCAGTGGAACATTCTGAATCTCGGGGCAATCCTGCTTGCTTCCGATCTGTCGAAGTTCCGCCACTTGGCCCGCAAGGCGGTGCGCGTCATCGAGTATGACGGAGACGGCCGAGTCCGCACCAGGCGGGAGCATCAGGGGCACAGGGGTTACGCCGCTGGTTTCGAGGGGTTGATTGAGTTTCTCAAGGGAATGTTGCCGGAGAACGAAGTGATTGGGGAGGCACTCCGCAAGACCGTTCCGATGTACCCAGAGTTGGCCATTCGCGAGTTGGTGGCCAATGTGATCATCCACCAGGACTTCACGGTCAGCGGGACAGGGCCGCTGGTCGAGGTGTTCGACGGGCGGCTGGAGATTACCAATCCGGGCGAGCCGCTGGTGGACACGCGACGGTTCCTCGACACGCCACCACGGTCCCGTAACGAGGCGTTGGCGTCGTTCCTGCGGCGCGTGGGCATCTGCGAAGAGCGAGGCAGCGGCGTGGACAAGGTGGTGTTCCAGACAGAGTTATACCAACTGCCCGCACCCCTGTTCGAGGCCGTAGGCGGGCATACCCGAGCCGTTCTGTTCGCGCACAAGTCGTTCGCCGAAATGGACAAGGCCGACCGGACGCGGGCCTGCTACCTGCACGCCTGCTTGCAGTTCGTGAAGCGTAAGCGGATGACTAACACCACGCTTCGCGAGCGATTCGGGATCGAGGAGAAGAACCGGGCGCAGGTCTCGCGGGTGATCAGCGATGCCATTGAGGCTGGAGTGGTCCGTCCTTATGACCCCGAGAGCGAGTCAAGAAGACACGCAAGTTACGTTCCGTACTGGGCTTAGAACCGTGAGCGAGACGAGCGAAAAACCTGTTTGCTCCCTATTTGACGGCCATTTGATCGGGCCATCGCGGGCTACCAGATATGGGAGTACTCGATCCTGGCAACCCCAAGATGTTGCGCATTCGGTCTGGCCAGCCTATTTGACGCCCGTTTGACCCGGTGTGGCCGTGGATGCAGAAAGGCGTAGAGCAATGAAGGCCACCGACACCCATCTTCAATGCGGCCAATAGCGATCTGGCGCTAGGTGGGGGGTGGGGGGCTTAGCATGAGCTTCAAGGAAAAGATCCAGATTCTCCAGGGCGACCTCACGGCCCAGGACGCCGACGCCATCGTCAACGCCGCCAACAACGACCTTCAACTGGGCGGCGGCGTCGCGGGCGCCATTCGCCGAAAGGGCGGACCCGCCATCCAGGAAGAGTGCGACCGTATCGGCCCCATCCCCCTGGGCGAGGCGGCCGTCACTGGCGGCGGGAACCTCAAGGCCCGCTACGTCATCCACGCGGCCAGCATGCGCCTGGGCGAACCGACGGGCGAACCGAACTTGCGCGCCTCCACGCGCGCCAGCCTCCTTCACGCGAAGGAACTGGGGATCCGGTCCATCGCTTTCCCGGCCGTCGGCGCGGGCATCGCGGGGTTTCCGATGCGGCGCTGCGCGGAGGTGATGCTCGAGGAGGCGCTGGCGCACCTGGCGGGCGAGACGAGCCTCCAGGAAGTGCGGTTCGTCCTTTACGACGCGGCCGCATACGAAACCTTCCGCCGGTGCTTCGAGGCGCTTAGCGCTCGGCGGTGGGGGAACATGACCGCCCGCTAACGCGGGCGGCTCGAACGACCGCTCGCACGCTTTTCGAGCCGCGACCGTACTTGTCCGCCGAAGCCCGAAGGGCGAAGGCGGAAGGTCGCGGTCATGCACGGGCTGTGCCAAGAGCCCCGGCACCGCGCGGGATTTGGCTTGGCACGTCCGCGCGGAGCGTCGTATCATCATTCTTGCCATGGGCGAAATCCGCCACGCCGAACCCGTCAAACTCTTCGTCGGCATGCTGTCGGCCTATCCCGGCGCGCTGGCCGAGGCCGAGGCCCGTCTCGTCCAGGTCCTCGGCCCCGTGGACCTGAGAAGCGACCTCTGGGCCCACGAGTTCACCGAATATTACCGCGACGAGATGGGCCAGCCGTTGCTTCGTGGTTTTCTCTCGTTCGCCGAACTCATCCCCCCGGACCGCCTGGCCACCATCAAGCGCCTGACGAACCAGGTCGAGCAGACAATCGCCGCCTCGCGCGAGTGGCCCGTCCTCAGGCCGGTGAACCTCGACCCGGGCTACATCGCGCCGTCGCGCCTGGTGCTGGCGACAACGAAGGACAACGCCCACCGGATTTACCTGGAGGGCGGCATCTACGGCGAAGTGACGCTCCTGTGGCGACGCGACCAGTGGGTCCCCCTGGAGTGGACCTATCCGGACTACCGGACGCCCGACTACCACGAGTTTTTCACGCGCGTCCGCGGCCGCCTCCTGGAGAACCGGCCGCACGGGAAACACCCGGCCGGGAAAAACGCCCCATGACGACCGTCTCGCGCGCCGACGAACGGCTGGCCGCCTTTCTTCGCGGGGCCGTCCTCGTCGTTGCCGCCGCCTTGCTCCTCCTCCTGCCGGAGTTCCGCGCCTCGGCCTCGTTCCTCGGCGCGCCGGGCCTTTCGGATCCCGCCACGGTCCTCGTGGTCGGCCTGGCGTTCTGGCTGATGCCGGTCCTCGTGGTCGCCTCGTGGGTGGCCGAGAACCGCGCCCGCCTGGCGCACGGCTGGATGGCGGCGCCGGTCGTCCTGTGGCTACTCGGGGCCGTGGTCTCGACGGCTTCGGCGTCGGACAAGTCGTCGGCCCTGGTGCGTGCGGCGGAGATGACCGGCCTCGGGACCGCCTTCTTCGCCCTCCTCCAGGCCGTCCGCACTAATGCCGACCGGCGGTTCCTCCTCGCCGTCGTCCTCGCCTCCGCCATCGTTCCGGGGGCGCTCGCCATCCACCCGGGCCCCCCAGGACCGGCCGCCCAGCACCCGGCGGTCTTGGCGGCCGTGCTGGTCCTGGCGACCTCGGTCGGCGCAGGTTTCGTCGCGGAGAAACTGTTGGAGGTGCGGTCGCGCCTGGCCTTTGTGCCCGCGGTCGCCGCCGTGACGACCCTGACGGCCCTGGCCCTGTCCTGGCCCGCCTGGGCGCCCGGCGCCCTGGCGGAGTCCTGGCGGGCCGCCCTCGCCGTCATCCGCGACCATTGGGCGACCGGCGTCGGCCTCGAAAACTTCGGCCACCAGTACCTCGCGCACAAGGCGGCCGCGGCGCCCGACGCCGTCACGGACCCGGCCAACCTGTGGCTCTCGGCCTGGAGCCAGTTGGGCCTGGCGGGGCTGGCGGCGGTGGGGGGCCTCACGGTCCTCGCGGCGCGCGCGGGACTCCGGGGCCGGCGCGGCGAAGCGGCGCCGGCGGGCGAGGACCGGTCGGTTCTCCGGCTGCTCGCGCCGACGGTTCTGCTCGCGGCGCCGGCCGTCATCGCGCTCTTTCCGCTCGGATGGCGCGCCGGGGCTGTTGCCCTGGGCGTGATGGCGCTTGTGGCCGGCCTCGCCGCCGGCGAGAACCCGTCGCGGCTGAAGGTTTCCGGGCGGCCGCTTCGGCTGCTTGGCGCCGCCTGCGTCGCGGGTGCAGCGGCGTGGCTGGTCCTGGCGCAGGTGGAACCGGCGCTGCTGTCGGCGCCGGCCTCCTGGGCGCTGCTCGTCGTGGTGGCCGCCGGCCTCTCCCGGCGCGCCGGGACCGAGCCGCACCGCTCCTTCCGCATCCCCCTGGGACTGGCGTTCGTCCTGATGCTGGCGGTGATGGCAGGCGCCTTTGCCTACGTCAAGTGCCTCCTTCTGCCGGTCGCGCGCGAGCGGGCGCTTCTCGCCGCCGCCACCCAGGCCGAAGGCGATCTCGACATGGACGAGACGCTTCGCAAGGCGGGCCGGGCGAACCCGCTCGCCTGGGAGCCGGCGTACGTGCGCGGCAGACTGTGGCAGGACCGCGCCGCCGAGGCCGAGGGACCCGAACAGGCGATGGCGACCGACAAAGCCATCCGCGCCTACGGCGAAGCGCTGGCGCGGCACCCGAGGCTCGGGGAGGCGTACGTCCGTTTGGCCGCCTGCCGGCTCGCCGTCTCCGGAGCGTTCGAGGATGCGGGGGCGCTCCAGGCCGCCAGGGAGTACCTGGCGCGTGCGGCCGAACTGGCACCGACGGACCCGCCGACGCGTCTGCGCCTGGCGGACGTGACGGACCGGCTCGGGGAGGACGCGGCCGCGTTGGCCGAGTATCGCCGCGCCCTCCAACTCGACGCCCTTGTGCCGGCGGGCCCTGTGGTAGAGGGAATCTCTCACTACAGTGCGGGCTCGCGGCAGCTGTCGAAGGAGGAGCGTGCAGCCGCCGAGCGGCGCGTCGCGGAACTCGAAGAAAGCCTGAAAGGGGCGACCCCGGCGCGCTAGGATCCCCCGCGCCCGGGGAAGTGGCGGGTGCGGCAATTTCCCCTGGCACCGTCTCCCCTCAGAATTAATTCTTGACAGCCGTCGCGTGCGGGGACTACTCTCATGTTGAATCGGTTGGCGAAAAACACGGGGGGCGCGTTAAGGAGGTCCGGGAATGCCCGTGTGGTGGTATGTTCTGATTCCCATTCTGGTCGTCCTGATCGTGGTGTTTGTTGTGATCAGGAAAAAGCAGCGCCAGCAGTAGCCGGGGGCGGCTGCTCGGTGATTGAGGTCGGCCTGTGAAGGCCGGCGCGGCTTCGCCATCCCGATCCCGGCGCGCCGGGACTCCGCCTGCGCAGCATCCTGCGGAGGGGCGAAGCCCGGCGGCGCGTGGACCGGATCGGCCTGAAAGACGGGCCCGTCCGGTCCGCGTCGCTCCGGCGGAGGGTATTGCGCCGCGCGGCGGCGCGGTGTTCGTATCAGCGGGAGGCAGGCATGCACGAGATTCGAATCGCCACGGACAAGATCGAGATGCTGGCCACCCTGAGCGACACGCCCACGGCCGAACGCATCTGGGACGCCCTGCCCATCGAGAGCGCGGTCAACACCTGGGGCCAGGAGATTTACTTCAGCATTCCCGTCCAGGTGGACCTGGGCGTCGAGGCCCGCGACCGGATGGAAGTCGGGGAACTGGCCTACTGGCCGACGGGCAGCGCGTTCTGCATCTTCTTCGGCAAGACCCCCGCCTCCAGGGGGGACGAGCCGCGAGCCGCCAGCCCCGTCAACCCCATCGGGCGAGTGGAGGGCGACGTCAAGGTCTTCCGCCAGGTTCGCGACGGCGAAACCATCCGCCTGGAACGCATCGAAGGCGAGACCCCGTAACGAGGGGGCGAGCCCCCTTCGGGCGACGCGTCCGGCTCGCCCCGTCCACGTCTTGGGCGCCGCCGGCGAGAAAGTTGTTGACTCCGGGGCCGCCGGACGGTAAATTCATGGAACTTTGGCTGCGCCGCCGGTCCTTCGGGGCGAACGGGGCTCCGGGCCGGAGCGGCCGGAAACGGATTCCCACGGAAACGAGGTCGGCGACCGACGGATGGAAGCGCACCACGCGAAATACGGAAGCCGCCCTCAGGACGACCGGACGGGTTGCACCAACACTGGGGAGCCTGAGCATGTAGCACAGGCGTAAAGGCGCGCGGTGCGGCTCGCACCCCGGCAGATCGGGACGGACCCGGGCCGGGGGCGGCGGAAGTGGGGTCCACAGCCGGTCCCACTTTTTTGTTTGCCGGACCGGGGACCGCCGACTCGACGGGCAGCACGCTCGGGCTGCGGGAAGCGAATCGGGGAGTGCCGACACGGATGAACGGAGAACTTGTACGACTGGTTGAGACGATTCGCCGGGACAAGAGCATCGACGGCGAAATCATCTTCCAGGGCATCGAATCGGCGCTGGTGTCGGCGGCGAAGAAGCACTTCGGCGCCGCGGAGGACGTCTCCATCACGATCGACCGCGCCAGCGGCCAGATGGAGGTGATCATGGGGGGCCAGCGGATCGACCCGACCGGTTTCGGGCGCATCGCCGCTCAGACCGCCAAGCAGGTCATCATCCAGAAGATCCGCGAGGCCGAACGCGCCAGCCTCATGGAAAACTACGCCGACCAGATCGGCGCCATCATCTCCGGACAGGTGACGCGCGTGGAGCACGGCAACGCGGTCGTAAGCCTGAGCCGGGGCGAAGGGTTCCTTCCGAAGAGCGAACAGATTCCCGGCGAAACGCTGCACGTCGGCGACCGGCTGCGCGCGCTGATTATTGAGGTCCGCGAGGCCGGCGCCAGCGTCAAGATCGTCCTGTCGCGGACGCACCCGGACCTGATTGCGCGGCTGTTCGAGTTGGAGGTGCCCGAGGTGGCCGAGCAGACAATCGTCATCGAGGCGATCGCCCGCGAGCCGGGGCGGCGGACAAAGGTCGCCGTCTCCAGCATCGATTCCCGCGTCGACCCCGTCGGCGCCTGCGTCGGCATCCGGGGCAGCCGCATCAAGAACATCGTCGCCGAGGTCGCCAACGAGAAGGTCGACATCGCCCGCTACAACGAGTCGCCGCAGATTTTCATCGCCGACGCCCTCAAACCCGCCCAGGTCAAAGAGGTGCTTCTGAACCGCGACATCAACCGGGCGACCGTGCTCGCGGCGGACGACCAGTTGAGCCTGGCGATCGGCAAAAAGGGGCAGAACGTCCGCCTCGCCGCCCGCATCACCGGCTGGAACATCGACATCATGACGCCGGCGGAGTACGAGCAGCAGCGCGCGGCGGCCTACGAACAACTCGTGAGCCTCGAGGCCGTCGGAGCGGAACTGGCGAACGAACTGGTGGCGGCGGGGTACATCAGCCTGGCCGACGTCGCGGAGGTGGGCGCCGAAACCCTCTCCCGCCTGCTGCGCGTCGAGCCCGAACAGGTCCAGCGGATCATCGTACAGACCGCCGCCCTGGTCGCGACGCTCGAAATCCGCGCCGCCGCAGAGGCGAAACTCGCGGCCGAAACCGCCGCCGCAGAGGCGAAACTCGCGGCCGAAACCCCCGCCGAGGTTGCCGACTCGGCCGAGACGATTGCCGACGCCGAAACGGCACCGGACGCCCCGGCGACCACGGAACTCCCCGAAGCCGACGCCGCCGCCGAAGAACCCGAAGAAACCCCCGCTGAGGTTGCCGACTCGGCCGAGACGATTGCCGACGCCGAAACCCCACCGGACGCCCCGACGGCCACGGAAACCCCTCAGGCCGAGGCCGACGCGACCGGTGAACAGGCCGTCCAGACGACGCCTGACGACGACAAGGGGGCCGACGTCTAAGAGAGCCAGGGGAACGGGAGCCGAATCTTGCCGGTACGCATCTACGAACTCGCCCACGAGTTCGACATGCCCACTAAAGAGATCCTCGCCGTCTGCCGGGAAGCCGGCCTCGACGTCAAATCACACTCCAGCACCATCGAGGACGACGAGGCGGACCGGATCCGCGCGCGCCTGGCGCCCCGCCAGGGCGACGCGCCCCAAACGGAAGTCCGGGTCCTAGCGCCCGAGGCCGCCAAGCCCGAGCCGCCAAGCCTCACGCCCGACGAACAACTGGCGCGGGCTCGCAGCCTTCGGATCTCGCTGCCGACGCGCCACGCCCGCAAACCCCAGGCCGAAGGCATCAAACTGACGCCGCCGAGCCCCCCGCCGGTAAGCGTCGCCGAGACGCCGCCCGAGGCCGTCCAGGAAGAAGAGGCGCCGCAGCCCGAGCCGGCCGCGCCCGCCGGAGCGCCCGCCGTCGCCGAGGCCGCGCCGCCCGAGACGCCGGCCGCGGCCGAAGCGCCCGCGCAGCGTCCAGAGTCGGAGGAGGCTCGGGCGGCGGAGACCGCCCGCGAGACGACGGAACGCGTCGCCCGGGTGCGAAAGGCCCCGAGGCCGAAACTGGCCCCCAGGCCGAAACTCGCGCCGAGGCCGAAACTGGCCCCCAGGCCGGCGCCCGGCGCCCCGGCGGCCGGCACGGTCGCTCCGCCCGCACCGCATCCGCAGGCGGTCGGCATCGGCGCGACGCCGGCCCAGAAACCCGGGATCCCCGTCCGTCCTTCCAAGAGACCGAAGCGCCGACCGGCCGAGGCCGCCGAGGCCCCGGCGGTCGCGGAAGTCGAAGAGGTCGTCGCCCCCGTCAAAGGGCACCGCCGCGGCGCCCGGAAAGAAACCGAAGAAGAGGAAGCGGCCGGCCGGCGGCGCGCTCAGGCCTTCCGCCGACACGAACGCCTACGCCAGCGCGAGGACCAGGAAATCCTCGACCAGGTTTTCACCGGCGGCGGCGACACGGGCCAGATCGTCAGCGAACGCATCCGCGTCGGTGCGAGCGGCCGGCCGCTCGCGCCCAGGGTCCGTCGGCCGGCGCCTCCCCTGCGGCCCGCCGCCACCGAAGGCCCGCGCCAGGCCGACGTGGAACTGCCGATTACGGTCCGAAGCCTGTCGGCGGCGCTGGGGATCAAGGCGAGCGACATCATCCGCCGACTGATGGACCAGGGCGTCCTGGCGACGGTGAACGACGCGCTGCCGGAGGCGACGGCCCAGGAAATCGCCCTCAGCCTCGAGGTGGAACTCTCGATTCACCGCCAGCGCGCCCCCGAGGAAGCCATCGCCGAACTCGAGTCCCGCCAGGACGACGAGTCGCTCCTCGTGCCGAGGCCGCCCGTCGTCACGTTCCTCGGCCACGTGGACCACGGCAAGACGAGCCTCATGGACTATATCCGCAAGACGCGCGTCGTCGAAGGCGAGGCGGGCGGCATCACGCAGCACATCGGGGCCTACCGCGTCCCCGTCGGCACGCCTCGCGGCGACGCGGGCGAGCGATGGGTCACGTTCCTCGATACGCCCGGCCACGCGGCGTTCACGGCGATGCGCGCCCGCGGCGCCCAGGTCACCGACATCGTGGTGCTGGTCATCGCGGGCGACGACGGCGTCATGCCGCAAACCGAGGAAGCCATCAACCACGCGAAGGCGGCCGGCGTCCCCATCGTCGTCGCCATCAACAAGTGCGACCTCCCCCAGGCCAACCCCCAACGCGTCAAGCAGCAACTGACGCAGTTCGAACTGGTGGCCGAGGAATGGGGCGGCAAAACCATCTGCGTCAACACCAGCGCCGTCACCGGTGAAAACATCGACTCGCTCCTCGAGTCCCTCCTCCTGGAAGCGGAACTGCTGGAACTCAAGGCCAACCCCCAGAGCGATGCGATCGGCACCGTCATCGAGGCCGAACTCACCGAAGGCCTCGGACCCGTCGCCACCCTCCTCGTGCAGAACGGAACGCTCCGCGCGGGCGACGTCGTCCTGGCGGGGACGGCCTACGGCCGCGTACGCGCCCTGAAGGACGAAACCGGACGCCATCTGCGAGAGGCCTCGCCGACGGTCCCCGTCCGCGTCGCGGGCCTGTCGGCCGCCCCGGAGGCCGGCGAGCGGTTCTACGTCCTGGGGGACCTCGCCCAGGCGATAGAGATCGCCGAAGAACGCGAGCGGGACTCGCGCCAGAGCACGCTGGTGGCCGCCCGCCAACCGAGGACCCTCGAAGCCGTCTTCGAACGGATGACCGCCGAGGAAGTCAAGGAACTGCCCATCATTCTCAAGGCCGACGTCCAGGGCTCCGTCGAGGCCATCCGCGAAAACCTCGAAAAGATCGAGCACCCCGAGGTCCGGGTCCGCGTGCTGCACGCGGCGGTGGGCGGCGTCAACGAAAGCGACGTCCTCCTGGCCGACGCCTCCAACGCCATCATCCTCGGCTTCAACGCCGTCCCCGACGCGGGGGCCCGGACGCTGGCGGAGGAGCGCGGCGTGGACATCCGCCACTACAACATCATCTACCGCATCACCGAGGACATCCGCAACGCGCTCGAAGGGCTCCTGACGCCGCAGAAAGAGGAGCGGCGTCTGGGCGAGGCCCAGGTCCTGGAGGTCTTCAAGGTCAGCCGCGCCGGCACCATCGCCGGCTGCCGCGTGACCGACGGCGCCATCGCGCGCAACGCCCGGCTGCGCGTCATCCGCGACGGCCTGGTGGTCCACGTGGGCGGCATCGATTCGCTCCGACGTGTCAAGGACGACGTCCGCGAAGTCCGCAGCGGACAGGAATGCGGCATCCATTTGGCCGCTTACAACGACGTCAAGGTCGGCGACCGGCTGGAGGCCTTCGAAACCGTCACGGTGAAGCGGACGCTGGGGCAGGCCTAACGCTGCCGTGTTTTTCACCGCAGAGGCGCTCTAACCGCAAAGGGCGCAAAGCACGCAAAGAGAAGATGCGAGGAACGGCCAAACGACTTTTAACATCGCCGGGGTTTGCTTTTTGGTCTTGCTGTTGCCCCCCGATCCGTCCTTTGCGCTCTTTGCGTTCTTTGCGGTAAGATGGCGTCGTGGAACTAACCTATGGTCGTCGGCATCCTGCAACTTCGCCTGATGATCCGCGACGCGCAGAGCCTCAAGGACAAACGCCGTATCGTCAAGAGCCTCCGCGACCGCATCCGCAACCGCTTCAACGTCTCCGCCAGCGAGGTCGATTCGCTCGACCGGCACCAGCAGGCCGTGCTTGGCATCACCCTGGCCACCAACGACCGCATCTTCGCCGACCAGGTCCTGGCGAAGGTCGTCGACCTGGTCCGTGCAACGCCGGGCGCCGTGCTCGTGGA
>JAPLMM010000099.1 GCA_026387035.1 Planctomycetota bacterium | reverse complement strand
GGGACATCAACAAACTCTTCAGCGGCTGGGGGCATGGCTGGCACCGGGTGACCTACTACGGCGACCTGAGAGAGCCGCTCCAGGAATTGTGCAAGGCCCTCAACATAACCTTGGTCGAGGAGGCCTGATCCCCCGGCCGCAGCGCTGGCCGGCAGTGCGGCGTGCGCGGCCGGGGCGACGGGCCTGGCGGCGTGGATGGCGCGGGCCGCGGGCGCCGAGGCCGCCGCCAAGCCGCGTATCCGCGTGGCGTTCTCGCACACGACCCCCGACAAGATCCTCTGGCCGAACATCGGCTACGACTACGAGGGGCGGGGCAAGCAACTGCTCGACCAACTGGCCTCCCTGTGCCCCGAGGTGGAACTGCTGCCCGTCCGCGTGATGAGCGATGCCCAGGCCGCGCAGGTCATGGCCGACGACGCGCAGGTGGACGGTTACCTGGTGTATGTGCTTGGCCAGAACGGGGGCGCCTGGGCGCTCGTGGACGCCATCGCCAAGGCCGGCCGCCCTATGGTCGTCGTGGAGGACCACTACACCGATGGGTTCTCTCTGGGCTTCAACGGGCGGGCCGAGAAGGCCGGCTGGAAGGCCGTGTGCTTGGCCACGTCGCGCCTCCAGGACGTTGCCGACGTCCTGCGCTGCTTCCGGGTTCTCAAGCAGCCTGGGGCTACGGCCGACGATTTTCTGGCCGCCGCGCGGGCCACGTACAAGAAGAACATCGCTCCGATGGGCGACCTGGCGTGCACGGCCGACGCCACGCCCAAGTGCGACGTGGGCAAGTGCCTGGAGCAACTGCGGTCCTCAACGATCCTGGCGGTCAACGGCGGCCCAGAGGCTGCCCGTGTCCGCGTCCAGGCCATCGAGGAGGAGTTCGGCGCCAAGGTGGTCGCCATTCCGCACGCCGAGTTGCACGAGGCGTTTCTGAAGGCCGACCCGGCACAGGCCGCCCAGCGGGCCGACCAGTGGATGAAGGGCGCCGAGAAGATGCTGGAGGCCACGCGGGAGGACGTCGTTAAGTCCGGCGCGATGCACCTGGCGATGCAGGAGGTGATGAAGAAGTACGATGCGCGGGCCATCACGATCAACTGCCTCGGCGGGTTCTATAGCGGGGCGCTCCAGGCGTATCCGTGCCTGGGGTTCGTCGAGTTCAACAACAGCGGCCTCGTGGGCGCCTGCCAAGCCGACCTCCAGTCGACCATTACGATGCTGGCCGTGGGGATCCTGACGGGCCGGCCGGGCTACATCTCCAACCCCGTCATCGACCTCGCGAAGAACCAGATCATCTACGCCCACTGCGTCGCCCCGACCAAGGTTTTTGGTCCCGAGGGCGCCACGAACCCCTACCACATCCGCAGCCATTCCGAGGACCGCCGCGGGGCCGCCGTCCGCTCGATCCTGCCCCTCGGGTACATGACCACCACCCTGGAGTTCCTCCCCGGCCGGCGCCAGGCGATCTTCCACCAGGGCAAGACCGTGGCCAACATCGACAAAGACAAGGCCTGCCGCACCAAACTCGCCGTCGAGGTCAAGGGGGACATCAACAAACTCTTCAGCGGCTGGGGGCATGGCTGGCACCGGGTGACCTACTACGGCGACCTGAGAGAGCCGCTCCAGGAATTGTGCAAGGCCCTCAACATAACCTTGGTCGAGGAGGCCTGATCCCCCGGCCGCGACGCCGCAGGGGTACTACCGGCCGAAACTCGTCCCGATGCTGCGCGCGACCGCCAGGAGCGGGTCATCGGGAGGCACCAGTCGCGGTCCGCGCGAGGCTTCCTCTATCGCGATGTCCGTGATGCGCCCCTTTTGCCACGAGGCCATGCGGCCCCATGAGCCGGCGCCGACCAACTCGGCCGCGCGGTGCCCCAGGCGCGTCGCGAAGACGCGGTCGAAGGGCGAGGGCGTCCCGCCGCGCTGGACATACCCCAGAACCGTCGCGCGCGATTCGATTTCGGTCATCCGTTCGACGGTGTCGGCGACGAGGCGCCCGATGCCGCCGAGGCGGACCGGGTCGGTGCTCGTCTCGACGCGGCAGCGGACGACGGGCTGGCCGCCTTCGGGTTTCGCGCCCTCGGCGACGCAGACGATGCTGAACCGTTTGCCGCGCCGATAGCGTTGGCGGCAGACGTCGGCGACGGCCTCCCACCGGAACGGAATCTCCGGGATGAGAATGACGTCGGCGCCGCCGGCCAGCCCTGCGTGCAGCGCGAGCCAGCCGGCGTATCGGCCCATGACCTCGGCCACCATGACGCGGTGATGGGCGCCGGCCGTCGTGTGCAGACGGTCGAGCGCCTCCGTGGCAATGTTGACCGCCGTCTGGAACCCGAACGTCTGTTCCGTCCCGCGGACGTCGTTGTCGATCGTCTTCGGGACGCCGACGATCGGCAGGCCCAGGGCGGCCAGCCGACCCGCGATGCTCATCGAGCCGTCGCCCCCGATCACCACCAGGCCGTCGAGGCGGTGTTTCTCGAAGACGGCGAGGGTGTCGGCGGAGCGGTCGCGCCTGGTCACTTTACCGCGGCTCGTCTCGGCCCAGGCGAAGGGGTCGGCCTTGTTGCTCGTGCCGAGGATCGTCCCCCCGAGCGTCAGGATGTTGGAGACGGCCTGCCACGGGAGTCGGCGCGTGCGGTCGAGGACGAGCCCTTCGTAGCCGTCAAGGAAACCGACGACCTGGGCGCCGTGCTCGTGGAGGAGGGTTTTGGCGACGGCGCGGATGACGGCATTGAGGCCGGGGCAGTCGCCGCCGCCCGTCAGGACGCCGACGCGGAGCGGCGTCCGGCGGCGCGTCGCGGTTTTCCGCCTGGGGCTCTTGCGTCCGGTCTTCCTGGTCATCCGAACTCCCTTTCCTCTGTGCCGACGGGCGATTCTACTCCGCGCGATGCCGCGGTTACAGGGAAAACGAAAGGCCGCGTCTTCGCCGGCGGGGGCGAAAAACGGAACCCGATGCCGGCGCGGCGCATCCAAGGAGGTGCGGAGATAGTGCGCCGCTTGCAAAGCCGCGCCGACGCCGGTACGCTTTCGGCAGCGGTCGGGAAAGGGGAGAATCATGCGATTGGCCTCAACACGCATCGCCCTGGCGGTCGGCCTGGTCTCGGCCGCGATTCTCGCGGCAGGCTGCGAGGCGCAGAATCCAACGGGCCGCGCCCCGGGCGCGGCCGAGGACGACTCGGCCCCCCGGCGGACGCTCCTGGCGTGGCACGGGTCGCTCATCGGCAGCGACCGCCAGCAGTACCTCGCCTGCTTTGCGGGGACGGAGGACGAACTGGTGCTCGTTCTGGCGGCGTTCGAGGCGGTCGAGGCGGGTTGGGCCTTCCGCAACGCCGTCGTCGCCGCCTACGGCGAAGACGCGTGGCGCTCGTTCGAGCGGTCGGACGGGGCGCGCGTCGCCCTCTTTCCGCGCGAATCGGATTGGCCGATGCGAATCACCCTCGTCCGGACCGGCGCCTTGGCGTTCGGATACCTGCCCGGCGGGCGCGTGCCGATGCACCTCGTGGAAGACCGCGGCGCGTGGCGGATCCAGGCGGCGAGCCTGATTCCCCCCGGCCAGACGGCCGAGAAGGCGGCCTATTACCTCTTCCGCTGGTCGGCGGCGCTGCGGGAACTGGCGCAGCGTGTCGGTCGGCCGGGCGAACCGGCCGCGCCGCTCCGGCCGGACGCGCCGCGCCAGGCGCTCGAAGGGAAACTCGAGGCCGGCGAACTCAAACCGGCCGACGCAGCCATCCACTATATGATGATGCACTAACACTACTAATAAACTGTGTTCTCCAACGCAGAGGACGCAGAGAGCGCGGAGAACTGCAAAGATAGGGGAACGGCAAACAACATGCTTTGCGAGACGCTGACGGAAATTGCCTTGCCGTTGTTACTCAATCCTCCCTCTGCGGCCTCTGCGCTCTCTGCGTTGAAATAGCGTTGTAGTACTAAGCCCCACCAGAAATGCTTTGACTGTATCCTTCGGCGTCGCTAGCGTGTTATATCTTGCTATGCCGCAAGGCGGGGGTCCGGGCGGACCATCGGCCGAGCGAGCGATCTTCGCGTCGCGGGCCTCGAGCGAAGACCAAACGGAAGGCCCGGTGGAGAAGGAAACCATGAAGTGCTGGAAAGGTCTCGTGTTGGGGTTGGCGCTGGTGCTCTTGGTGGCCTCGCCGGTTCTGGCGCAGGAAGAAGGCGCACAGAAACCGGCCAAGGCGGAGAAGGCCGAGAAGGCCCCGAAGGCCGAGAAGAGCGCGCTTCGCGGCGAGTATGCGATCATGGCCAGCGAGTGCCAGTTGACCGACGCCCAGAAGGCCGCCCTCGAAGCGGCCCTGGCCGCCAAGGAAGAGGCCATGAAGGCCGGCAAGGAAAAGGCCGACGCCCTGAAGAAAGACCTGGCGGCAGCGAAGGAGAAGAAAGACGAAGAGGCCGTCAAGCGCATCGGCGGCGAGATCAAGGCCCTCCAGACTGAGCGGGGCGCCGTCGAGACCGAGCATCAGGGCAAGATACTCGGCTGCCTCAGCCCCGAGCAGCGCACGACGTGGGAAGGCTTCAAACTCTACCGCGGCCTGATGTACCGCTACAGCAAGGCCGAACTGGACGAGGGCCAGAAGGCGAAAGTCCGCGGCCTGGCGAACGAGGCGGCCAAGAAGATGCTGGCCGTCACGGGCGCCGGCAAGGAAGCCGAGGACGCCAAGGATAAGATCGAGAAGGAACTCAAGGCCTCCGTCGAGAACGACGTCCTGACGGCCGAGCAGAAGGAAAAGTTGAACGCCCCCAAGGCCCCGAAAGAGAAGGCCCCGAAGACGGGCGCCAAGGGAGCCAAGGCAGGGCCCGCTGAAATGTGACGCAGCCGGAAATGCGTTGATCAAGGCCGGGCGCGCCGGACGGCGCGTCCGGCTCTTTTTGGGCGCGTAAGGGAAAATGGGGTCTGACCCCGTTTTTCTGGCACCGGCCGCGGCGGGAGGCGGCGGGCGTTCGCGGCGAAAAAATCAGTGGACACGGCCGGGCTGTGGTATAATAACCCCTTGCACGTTCTGTTCGGTCGGGCCCGCGTGGGCCCCTCGGGCATGGCGGTCTTCGCCGGGCGGGGCGGCAGGCGAAGACAACTCTGGAGCCCCGGTGGAGAGTACGACGATGGGAATGCGTCAATGGTGGTTGGCTGGTCTGTGTGTGAGTTTGCTGGCGGCCATGGTGGTCGTCGGCGGCTGCAAGAGCGAGCCGGTGCCTCCGCCGGCTGCGCCTGCTGCGAAATCGGCCCCTGCGCCGGTGGCTGAACCGGCTCCCGCGCCTGCTGCGAAACCGGCCCCTGCGCCGGCGGCGAAACCGGCGCCCGCGCCTACTGCGGAACCGGCGCCTGCACCGGCACCCAAGGCCGAAACCAAGTAGGGCGCCTGAGGTCGTCTGAAGCGAAGCCGTGAGCGAATGCGGCCGGGCTTGCCTCGCGCAGGCCCGGCC
>JAPLMM010000098.1 GCA_026387035.1 Planctomycetota bacterium | reverse complement strand
TCCGCCGAGAGCGCGGCGAGGAGGTTGAATCGCTGAAAGACGAATCCGATGTGCCGGCGCCGCAGGCGCGTCCGCCGGCCGTCCGAGATCGCGCCCGTGTCTGTGCCGTCGAGGACGACCGTTCCCTCGGTGGGCGTGGCCAGAAGGCCCAGAAGATGGAGAAGCGTGCTCTTGCCACAGCCGCTCGGCCCCATCACCGACACGAATTCGCCGCGGCGAACCGCGAGGTCCACGCCGCGCAGCGCCGCCGTCGGCGCCGCGTCCGTGCGGTACACCTTCGTCAGTCCCCTGGCTTCGAGGATCGTTTCCATGTCGCTCCCTTGGACGCCTCAACTCGGGGGCTATTCGCCCGTCGCCCTATTCATAGCGCAGGCTCTCGACGGGGTCCTGCCGGGCGGCCCGCCGCGCCGGATGGAGGGCCCCGAGGGCCGTCCCGCCGGCGGCGAGCGCGGCCGCATAGGCGAAACGGACCGCCGGAATGTCCACTGTCCACAGCGGCTGAAGGTTCAGGATGAGGGCGCGGCTCCCCCAGGTCAGGAGGAACCCGGCGACGATGCCCGCGGCGCAGATGAGCCCCGCCTCGGCCATGACGAGGCTGAAGACCTGCGCGCGCGACGCGCCCATGGCCTTCAGGACGCCGATCTCGCGCGTCCGCTCGACCACCATCGTGTACACCGTCAGGAGGATGACGAGGAAACAGACGAACCCGGCGACGAAGACAACGGCCGCGATGACGAGGTCCATGTCCACGAAACTGGAGGCGAGGACGTCGTAGTACTCGTCGAAGGTGATGACCCGCAGGCCGCGCGCCTCGATCGCCTCGCGCACCGGCCGGACGTCCTCCGGCCGCGCGAGACGCACATAGAAGAACGAGGCCCTGAGGACGTCCTGGCTCATGGCCTGGCTGACGGTCTGGATGGGCATGAAGACGCGCCCCGCGACGCCTTCGCGTGCGATGCCGACGATTGTGTACGACCGGCCCCAGCGCTGGACCGTCTGGCCCAGGCGATAGGGCCCCGCGCGGGCCAGGCGCGTGTCGATGACCATCTCGTCACCGCCTTCGAGGGCGCGGCCTTCGACCATGCGGTCCGGCCCGGCGAAGAGGTCCCAGTCCCGCGGCCGGATGCCGTACACGTTCTGCACGCGTCCGGCCATTTTGAGCGGCCACCGCAGGACCGCCACCGCCCGCGCGACGCCGGGAATCGTTTCCAGGTCGGTCTGGACCTTGTCGGCGGGCAGCCCGCCGCTCAGCACCACCTGGTCGGACGCCGGCCAGACCATCAGATGGGCGCTGACGTTCGTGGTGCGGTCGGCGATCTCGCGGAGCATGCTCGTCAGGCCGATGAGTACGAGGAAAAGGGCCACCCCCACCCCGACCGCCAGGACGCTGATCGTTGTGCGTGTCTTTCGAGCGAAGATGTTGGCCAGAGGCAGACAGGCCACGGCAACTCCTTTTGCAGCGACGTTCGGACGATTATAAGAGGCGAGGGCAGGGGGAGCAAGCGGCGAGCGCAGCGGTTACGTCTCCCCGTGAGGCTCGGAAAGGATTCGGCGGACCTCGGCAAGGTCGTCGGCGATCCAGGTGGCCTCGAACGCCCACGCCGGGCGAGGGTCCGAGACCAGGGCGATCGTCCGGCAGCCGGCGGCCGCGCCCGCCTCCATGTCGAAACGGAAGTCGCCGACCACGACCGTTTCTTCCGGCCCCGCGCCGAGCGTCGTCATCAGGTGCCGGGCGCCGTCGGGGCTTGGTTTCGGCAAGTGGTCCTCGCGGGCGACGACGGCGTCGAACGCCAAGCCGTGCCGTCGGCAGGCGCGATTGACGCTTCGGCGGCTGTTGCGCGTGAGGACGGCCGTCCGGACGCCTTGCGCGCGGAGCCAGTCGAGGAGTTC
>JAPLMM010000097.1 GCA_026387035.1 Planctomycetota bacterium | reverse complement strand
TCCTCGAACTCCACAACGCGGTCCACGAGGAGGAAGGGGTAGCGGTGCGGCAGGACCTCCATGATCTGGCTGATGTCCATGGCGGGGCGCGTCTCGGCCCGCGTTCCGGCGGCCCGGCCGGCGCCCTGGTCCTGGAGGCGGCGAATCAGCCGGTGGTTCAGCGAGTGACCGCTCTTGACGGCCACGATCCGCCCGCGCACATCCCGGTTCAACAGGAAAAGGTCGCCCACCAGGTCCAGCATCTTGTGCCGCGCCGGCTCGTCGGGAAACCGAACGTGTCCGGCGTCAGCCTCAGGTGGCACATCTGCGGCGGGATGACGCTCTGCGGGCCGTAATCGAGATGGTACGTGATCACCAGCGCATCCTCGTCGCCGGGGAGCGCGGCAATGACGGCGCCGCCGTCCTGCACCGTGACCGGCTCGACGATCTTGAGCACCGGCCGATCGGCCGGCTGCTCGACGATTCCCGCCTGCCGCAATAGCCGCACGTAATCCGCCGCCGACCCGTCGCCCGCCGGCAGTTCAGGCCCGTTGAGTTCCACGGCCAGGTTGTCGATCTCGAGCCCTTCGAGCGCCGCCAGGAGATGCTCGGCCGTCTCGACCGACACGTCGCCGTTCGCCAGCGTCGTCCGCTGAAACCGTTTCGCGACCGATTGGATCGTGGCCGAAATCTGGACTTCCGGCGAGAGGTCCACCCGCGTGAAGACGAGCCCCGCGTCGGCGGGGGCCGGCTTCAGGCGGACGTGGACCGTCTGGCCGGTGAAGAGGCCCCGGCCTTCCATCTCGGCCTCGCGTGCGATGGTTCGTTGGCGTCGGCTCACGCGCCCATCCTCGACTCCAGGTCCGCCAGCCGCTCTTCGATCGCCTTCAGACGTTCCAGGACTTCCTCCATCCGCCGAAGCGCCGCCTCGCGCCGAAGTTCCTCACGGTGCGGGCCCGCCGGGTAGCCGCTCACGTCCGCGCCCGCCGGCACGTCTTTGGTGACGCCGGCCTTGGCGGCAATCCGCGCCCCGTCGCCGATGACGAGGTGCCCGTCAATCGCCGCCTGTCCCGCAATCACGCAGCCGCGGCCGATGCGGGCGCTGCCGGCGACGGCCACCTGACTCACGATGATCGTTCCCTCGCCGACCTGCACATTATGCCCGATCTGCACGAGGTTGTCGATCTTCACCGCCCGGCCGATCCGCGTCGCCCCGAACCGCGCCCGGTCCACCGTCACGCAGGCGCCGATTTCCACGTCGTCGGCGACCTGGACCGTCCCCAACTGGGGAATCTTCTCCGGCCCCGCCTTGCCGGCCAGGTAACCGAACCCGTCGCTCCCGATGACCGACCCCGCGTGGACAATCACGCGGTCGCCCAGGCGGACGCGCTCGCGGATGACCACGCCGGAGTGGATGTCGCCGTCCGCCCCCACGACCGCTTCGTCGGCCACGACGGCCCCCGCCCGGATGCGCGTCCGGTCGCCGATACGGACCCTCTCGCCCACGACGGCACAGGGACCGACGTGGACGCCGGCGCCCAGGACGGCCGACTTAGCCACCGCCGCAGCGGGATGAATGCCCGGCTGAGGCGCCGGCAGCGGCTCGAGCAGGGCCTCCGCAATCCGGGCCATCGCCCGGTTCGGGTCTGCCACACGCAGGAGGGCCGGCCCGTCGGCCTTCTCTTTCCAATCCTCGGGGACCACCAGGCAGGCGGCCTTGGAGGCCCCCG
>JAPLMM010000096.1 GCA_026387035.1 Planctomycetota bacterium | reverse complement strand
CTTGTACCATCGCCGCCAGATCTCGCGCCCGTCGGCCAGCGACAGGCAACGCAGGCAATCCCCTTTCGCCTTCTCGTCGTAATCCAGAAGGTACACCCGGCCCTTGTGCACGGCGGCGCCGGCGTATCCTTCGCCCACGGCAATGGACCACACGACCGGCGGCCCGGCGGCCGGCCACTTCCGCGCCAGACGCACACCCTCCGGGCTGATGCCGTCCCGATTCGGACCGCGGAAGGCCGGCCAGTCGCCCGGCCAATCGGCCGGCTCGCCCGACGACGCCAGAAACTCGCCCGGGAACGACACCTCGAACGCCGCCGGCCGCTCCCCGAACGTCGCCACGCGCTCCTCCAGATCCACCGGCGGGCCGACGCGCAGCCAGCGAGCGACCAGCGCCGCCCCGGCCGCGGACAGAACGATCGCCATCCCCACGCTCACCCAAACACGCTTCATAACGTCCTTCCGCAGGAGAACTTGCGACGCCGCGACATTCTACGCCCCGCACGCTCTTCCGTCACCCCCCTAATTCTACAACGCTATCTCAACGCAGAGATCGCAGAGAGCGCAGAGATAACCTCTTGTTTCACAACGACTTGTCCCGGTGCGCCGGGACCCGACGGCCCGGGCCGGGCGCTATTCCACGCCCCCAACTTCACGCCGTCTCCTTATTCCTTTTGATCCCTTTGACAGTCGTTCTCTGCGTTCTCGGCGCTCTCTGCGTTGAAGAACACAGCGTAGTAGCATTAAACCGACCGGACGGCCCGTTCACTCGTTGCGAAGGGCCGCCAGCAGCGGACCGCCAAGCGCCCATCGGGCCGCCAGGTACGTCCACACCAGGCCGCTCGCCGCCACGCCAAGCACCACAAGTGCAAGCGATCCCCCGGGAACTGGGGCGCCCGGCGATGCGAGCGCCGGCGCGACCGCCACCAGCGCCGCCGCCACCCCGCACCCCAGGCCCAGCGCCAGCAGGCCCCAGTGTTCCCACACGATGAGCCGCTCGATCGCCCCGCGCGAAAACCCCACCGCCCGCAAGAGCGCCAGTTCCCCGCGCCGCTCCAGCACGTTCCTCATCACCACCATCCCCAGGCCGGCCGTCCCCAGGAGGAGGCCCAGGCCGCCCAGCGCCTGGAAAATCGCGAGGTACGTGTTCTCGACCTCGAGGAAGTCGGCCAGGCGTTCGGGCGCCGGCTGGACCGCGAGCCCCGTCGCCGCCAGCGCGCGCGCGAGCGCCCGCGCCACCTCTTTAGATCGCTCCGCCGGCGCATCCACCAGGAACATCCGGTATCCGCTCTCCGACGGAAACTTCTCGATAAACGCTTCCTCCGAAACGAGGAGGCCGCCTTGCAGCATCGACCCGGCCAGCGACCCGACCAGGCGAATCGAAAACGTCCGGCCGCGCTCGTCGGTGTAAGGCAACACATCGCCCACCTTCTTGCCGAGCGACCACGTAATCGTGGCCGCGTCGCCGACGGCCGGAACCGCCTCGTCGCCCGCCCTGTAGTGAGAGATGCTCTCTACTACAGGGCCCGCGCGCCGCTCGAGCAGCCGCCAAGGGTCTCCCGCGGGCGCCCCCTCGACCGTCTTCGCGAACGTGAACCGCGACTCCATCGCCGCCGGCCGAACGCCCACGAGCCTCGGCCGGGTCACACGGTTCAGGTTCAGGCAACTCGCGTCGTCCGCCTCGTGCACGCGCAGGGGGACGACCGCGACCCCTTCCATCGCCGCCGCGTCCAGACCGACCGCCTCCTGCGCTTTAGGGTCGGCGAGGTCGCGGTAGATCGGCAGCGACGCCTCGGCATAGAGCGCGAATCCGCCGGTCCCGGAGCGCCTATCAGCGGCATCGGCCAGCGGGTCGCGGCGATTTGCCCCCACCGCAATCACCAGGAACGATCCGCACGCGACGAGCGCGACCGTCGCCAGGCTCCGCCCGCGCCGCCGCGCCGCGTTCCGCCAGCCCAGCCCGCCGAGTGTCAGCCGGGCCGCCGCACTCGATCGCTCGATCGCCGCCAGGAGCGACCGCGCCAGACCCAGGCCCGCCACGAGAAGCACCGCCCCCGCCGCAAAAAAGAACGCCACCTGCCCCTCGCCGCGCGCCGCGACCACGATGCCGACCATCACGAGCGCCCCCGCCGCCACCGCGAGCGACACCCAGAGCCCCACCCGCCGGCCCCCGCCGCCCGGCGCCGACGGCGCATGCGCGTCCTCCACGTCGCCCGCCAGGAGCGCCCGCGCGGGCCGACGCGCCTGACGCCTCACCCCTAACCAGATCGACCCGAGCGCCACCAACATGCCGGCCGCCACGCCCACGGCCAGTGTCCGCGGCTCCGCGTGATAGGTGAGCGACGGCGTCCCGCCGACCGCGCCGCTCCAGACCGTCGAAAGCGCCACCAGCACCGCCCGCGTGTACCACACGCCGAGGCCCAGGCCCACGAGCGCGCCGACGGCCGCCAACACCGCCCCTTCCGCGAGCAGCAACCGCCGCACCCGCCGCGGCGGAAACCCGAGTGCCAGCAGCGTCCCCACTTCCTCGGACCGCTGCTCCACGCCCAGCGAAAAGAGCAAGCCCATCAGAATCAGCGCCGCCACCAGCAGAAACATGCTCAGGCTCAGGAAGAGTTGCCCGAAGTCCAGCGCCTGGTCGCTCGCCGCGAGCGCCTCGGCCCGCACCGGCCGGAAGAAAAGCCCCACCGCCGACGGCTCCAGGCGCTCCCGAATCCGGTCCGCCAGGGCTTGCTCGGCAGCCGGCGAGGCGGCCCACCGGATTGCCGTCAGGTCCCCGAAACGGTTCGCCCACATTTGCCGCCCAGCGGCGAGCGTCACGAGCGCCTTCGGCGTCCCGCGATGGTCGTCCCAGTAGTCCTCGTCCTTCGGCAAAATCTTCTTCGTGTCAATGAGATCCTGCTGCTCCCAGTCGCGGCAATTCTCTTTGTCCGCGAGGCCCGGGAACCTCGGCATCAGTGTGCGGTCGGCCTCCGGCGGTTCCGTGGGAATAACGGCGCGGACGCGAAAGCGAACCGGCCCGGCCGTCCGCACCGTCCGACCCGGGCCGACGACGTAATAGGTCATCTGGAGCGAGTCGCCCGGCTTCGCGTCGAGTTTCTCCTTAAGCCACGCGTTGATGAGAATCTCGTCGTCCTTCATGTCCGGCGGGACGGGAGACGGCGGCCCGCCCGCCCCGCCGGGGTCGAGCGGTCCCATCGCGGCGACGAACGAGTACGGCACCGACCGCTCGCCGAGGCGAATCTCGTTCACGAGGTACGCGAGGATCCCCATCGCGCCGGGGCCGCGCACCGCCTCAACCACCGCCTGCTCCAGAAAAATGCGCCCCGAATGCAACTCGAGCACGCCTTTCACCGGCCAGTCCAGCGCCAGGTCCGCGTCCGCTCGCCACGTCGAGTCGCCTGCGGCGACCGGTTGCCAGACCTCGCGCAGCACGGCATCGGCGGCCTCGGGCGCAAGCGCCGCCCGTTCCTGCCCGGCCACCAGGAGTATGTTGGCCCGGCCCGGCCGGCCCGCCTTCTCCTGAAGCGCGCCCAGCGGAAGGAACGCATTCGACGGCGGGACGGGATTCGTCTCGAGGCTGAACCGCCCGAGTTGGCCGTCCGGCGCGATGGACGCCACCTTCAGCCACATCACTTCCGAGGCGTCCGCGTCGGTGGAGAGCGGGGCGTCGCGCGCCAGCGCGCTCGGCTTCTCGACGCGAAGGCGGATCATGTCGCCCACCCCCACGCCGAGCCCGCGCGCCGCACGCTCGTTAAGAATCACTTCGCCTTCCGCGCACGGCGGCGCGGCGTCCGGGCCCGCGAGCGACCAGAACGCGTCCTCCACGCCGAGCACCTGGACCCGATTCAGATCGACCCGCGCGTCGCCCTGGCCGCGCGAGGCGCTCCCGCGGAGCGCCAGCACCGGCGCGACCCGCGCCCCCAGGCGGCCGGCCAGGCCGTCGGCCAGCGCCGCGCGGAAGTCCCGGCCCGGAGCCGCCAGCGCCAAGTCCGTCTCGCCGAGGCGCCCGAGCGCCAGCCGCTTCAGGGTGTACGGCACGGAATCGCCGACGGCCAGCGCGCCGACGAGGACGGCCACGCTGACAGCGGCGCCGAGCGCGACGCCCAGGTGCGTCCGCCAATAGAACCGCAGGCTCCGTTGGACGAGCGTGGCCCCCGTCACGCGTCGGCCTCCTTCGGCACGAGCACGCCGTCCTCGAGTTCGAGCGTGCGGCCCATGCGAGCGGCGAGCATCTCGGCGTGCGTCACGACGACGAGCGTCACGCCTTCCTCGGCGTTGAGTTCCGCGAGCAGCGCCATGAGGTTCTCGGCCGTTCGGCGGTCGAGCGATCCGGTCGGCTCGTCGGCCAGGAGGAGCGCCGGCCGATTCACCAGCGCCCGCGCCACGGCGACGCGTTCCCGCTCGCCGCCCGACAACCGGCCCGGACGGAAGGTGAGCCGGTCGCCCAACCCGACCCGCGCCAGAAGCCGCTCCGCGCGCAGCAGCGCTTCCTCCCCGGCGGGACGTTCCGCTTTTTCCGCGCCGTCGCCGCCGACCAGCGTCGGCACCAGCACGTTCTCCAGGACCGTGCACTGGGGCAGCAGATGGTGCAGTTGAAAGACGAAGCCGACCCGCCGGTTCCGAAACCGCGCCAGGTCCGCATCGCTGAGGCCCGCGAGGTCGCGTCCCTCAAAAAGGACGCGGCCGCCCGACGGCCGATCCAGACCCCCCATGAGGTTTAGGAGCGTCGACTTGCCGGACCCCGAGGGACCGACGACGGCCAGGGACTCCCCCGCCGCCACGCGCAGGTTCACGCCCCGCAGGACCTCCGGCCCGCCGTCCGGCCCGCCGGTCTCATACCGCTTGGCCACGTCCACGAGTTCGAGAATTGTTTCCGCCATCGTCACACTCCCGCAATGGTCTGTTCAAGAATCGTCACCATGTTCCGCGCCGTCCGCCGCGCGTCGAACTTCTCGGCGACGGCCCGCCGGCCGCGCTCCGCCATGGCCTGCGCCTTCTCCGGATCCAGTAGGAGCACCGCCAGCGCCTCGGCGAGCGCCGCCGGATCGTTCGGCTCCACGAGCAGTCCGCCGCCCGTTTCCTCCACGAGTTCGACGACTCCCCCGTGCCGGGGCGCGACCACCGGAACCCCCGACGCGAGGGCCTCCAGGACGTACATCCCGTAGGCCTCGGGCCGTTTCGTCGGCACCGAGAGGACCGAGAGCGTCCGCAGAAAATCCTGGCGCTGCGCCCGGCCGAGGTTCGGCAGGAACTCGGCGTCGGCCTCCATGCCCCGCGACGCCAGACGCCGACGCGCGTCCTGAAGCACCGCCGCGTTCCCCGCCGGGTGGCCGCCCGCGGCACGAAGTCTCAGGTTCCGCAGGCCGGGGCGGTTCTTCAGGTCCGCGAACGCTTCGACGAGCGCCCCCAGGTCCTTGTTCGGTTCCGCCGCGCCCAGGAAACCGATCACCGGCGGGTCCGGCCGCGCTTCCGCCGGGCGGTATCCTTCCGGATTGATCCCGTAACGCACCACGGCGACGCGGGAGGGAGGGAGATCCAGCCGGCGGATCATCGCATCGCGATAATAGGAACTGACGGCAACGAACCCATCGACCTCGGCCGCGCAGGCGCGAAGCAGGTCCCACACCGATCCGCGGTGAGTCGGCGGCAACGCGTCGAGGAACGCATCTTCGTCCTGAAGCAGGCAGACGACGGGCACGCCCACGGCTTCCCCAATCGGCCGCGCCAGAGCCGCCAGGAGCACGTTCGACAGGCAGACGACGTCCGGCCGGTGCCGGCCGGCGAGGTATTCGACCAGGCGGCGGACCTCCTTGGCCTGGCGGCCCGCCTCGCCGCGCAGCATCGAGAGCGTCGTCTCGCCCAACTCGTGGGCGCTGGTCATGCCCGCCTTGCGCGACACCCACTCCAGGAGTCTTCGCGAATCGAAGAGGCGGTCGAGCCATCGCGGCGTCTTGCGGAAGAAGGCCGATTTCTGCTGTAGATATACATTGATGCCGCCGAAGAACATCGGCGTCTCTTTGACGGCGGCCTGGCCGTCGGCGAGGAGAGGCAGGTAGAGCGGCACGAGGTCGGCGTCGTGGCCCAGGGCGCGCCAGGCCTCGTTCAGGTCGTAATCGCGCAGGCAGTTCTCGCAGTAGAAGATGTTGCACGTCCCGGGGACGAGTTGCGCGATCTTCATCCGGCCCCCTGCTCCGCCATCCGCCTGACCCACCGCCGCCGCCGCGGCCCGCCCTTCACGGCTTGGCCCCGAAGGCGTACACCGCGCCGTCCTCCGACCCGACGACGATGCGGCCGCCCGCCACGGCCGGCGAACTCGTGACTGCCTCGCCGATCTCGAAGGACCACACCGCCGCGCCGTCCGACAGCCGGACCACGTACACCCAGCCCCCGTTCGAGCCGACGACGACCTTGTCGCCGCAGACGGCGGGGGAACTGTCCACGTCGCCGCGCATCCGCAGCGCCCAGCGCTCGGCGCCGCTCGTGCGATCGAGACAGTGGAGCCGCTGATCCCTCGCGCCGACGACGACGGCCGAGCCGCTCACCGCCGGCGAGGAGTAGAACGCCACGTTCTCCTTCTCAAAGGTCCAAAGCACTTCGCCGGTGTTCACGTCCGCGCAGAGGAACCGCCCTTCGTAGTTGCCGACGTACGCGCGGCCGTCGGCCAGCGCGGACGAGGCGGCGACGTAGGCCCCCGCGTCAATCTCCCTCAGCACCTTGCCGTCCGAGAGCGACACGACGCGAAGGACGGCGTCGCACCCGCCGAACACCGCAGCGCCGTCCGCCACGGCCGGGGCGCCGTTGATGTAACCGGCGGTTTCGCAAGTCCAGACCTTCGCGCCCGTCCTCGAATCCACGCAGTGGAGTCGGCTGTCGTAACTGCCGACGAGGATCCAAAACCCGTCGCCGCCGGCCGCTCGGGTCCAGTTGGCCGCCCCGAGGATCTGGCTTCCCGTCTCGTACTTCCATTTCAAGCGGCCCGTCGCCGCGTCGAGCGCATACAGAAACCCGTCCGTGCCGCCGACGTACACCGTGCCCTCGAGGAGCAGCGGGGCGGCCTCGACGCCGCCCTCCGTCTCGTAGGCCCAGACCTTGCCGCCTCGGACGAAATCAATCGCGTAAACGCATCCGTCGTCGGAACCGACGAAAACGCGCCCGTCGCCGATGACCGGCGACGATTTGACCGCGCCGCGCGTCTCGAATCGCCACACCAGGTCGAGGCGGTCGGGCAAAGTTCCCACGGCCAGGCCGGCGAGCGCCGGCTGGCCGTGGAACATCGGCCATCGCGCTTCTTGCAGTGCCGCGAGCGTCGGCGCCGACTTATTTTCCCCCGCCGCGGGCGGACCGTCCTCGCCGCAACCCGCAGCCACGAGGGCGAGCGCCATCGCCGCCGACCAGAGCCTCCGCACCCCTCGCCTGGACCCATCCCGTCCGACGTGCCGCAACTCGCACCTCCGCAGCCGCCCTTAGAGGCTGTTTCAATTTCCTCTCCCCCGGCGGGAGAGGGGGGTTATGAAACAACCTCTTAGCCGGATGACGCGTTTCGCCGGCCGGCTATTTCGCGCGGACGTCGACGCAGACGATCTTGCCCTCGTGGTTGCGACAGTAGATGCGGCCGCCCGAGAGCACAGGCATCGTCCAGCAGGTTTTTTCGAGGACCTTCGCGCGTGCCAGTTCCCGGTAGGCCGCGGGCGAGGCCTCGGCGACGACCAGTTCGCCCCTCTCGCTGATGACGATCAGTTTTCCGTCGGCCAGCATGAGCGCTCCGGTTCCCAGGCCGCCCTGCTGCCACTTGCGTTCGCCCGTCTGGAAATCGAGGCAGACGAGTTTCCCGCCGCCGTCCACCTGGCCGTCGAAACCGTACAGGCGCCCCTCCCAGAGGATGCAACCGTTGGCGTGGTTCCGCATGTTCTTATTCTGATAGATTTCCTTAAAGCCGCTGTCGCCCAACTCCAGGAGGACGCACCCTTTGTCGTACCCCGACGAAAAGAAGACGCGATTGCCCTGGACGATGGGCGTGGCGACGTTGACGCCGTAACTGGTCTCCCACCGCAGGCGCGCGAGTTCCTTTCCGTCGGCCGCCTGCCGGAGGATCGGGCCGAACTCCGGAAAAACCGCCAGGAGCGTTTTCCCGCCGACCTCGAACACCGTCGGCGACGAGTAGCCCGCCTTGTCCTCCCCGCTTTTCCACACCAGCGCGCCGGTCTGCTTGTTGAGCGCGAGCGTCGGGCCGGCATCCAGAATGAGCCGGTCGCCCAGAACGAGCGGCGAGCAGGCGAAGCCCCACTGCTCCGGCTTCGCGCCGAAATCCTTCGGCAGATGTTTGCCCCAGATGGGGTTGCCTGACGCGGCGTCCAGCGCGAGGAGGTGCCCTTCGCGGCTCAGGGTGTAAACCACTTTGCCGTCCACCGTCGGCGTCGCGCGCGGGCCGGGATGGTCTCCCTCGCCGCACGGATAGGACTTGCGCCAGACGATCTCGCCGGTGTCCGCATTCAGGCAGAACACCGTGTCGTTCTTGTCCGCGTTGCCCATGGTATAGACGCGCCCGCCGACGACGGCGAACGACGAGTAGCCCGCGCCGACGTCGGCGCGCCAGAGGACCTTGGGCCCGCCCTCGGGCCACTGGGTCCGCCAGCCGGTTTCTTTCGAGATGCCGTCGCGATTCGGTCCGCGCCATTGCGGCCAATCGTCCGCGCGTAACTCGCCTGCCGCCCAAGTCACCACCAGTGCCGCCAGCCCCATCACCACCGCCTTCCGCCTCGCCGTTCTCATAGATTCTCCGATCGTTCCCCCCTGTCGCCAGCCGTCCAAGACCATCATAAGGTCGGCGCGGCCTCCGAGTCAAACCCCGGCCGCAACGGCGAACGACGGTTTCGCCGGCGGCACCAATGCCGCGGGCGCGCCGACGGCCCCCGGCCGCCGAGCGCGCCCGCAGCGAAACCTCACGTCCCTTCGTCAGCCGCCGACCTTTTTCAGGATCTTCTCGGCCTCCTTGCGGACGTTGTCGTTCTTGCTCTGCTGGAGCACCTTCTGCATGGCTTTGAGCGTGAGGTCTTTCGCCGAGTCAGCCACCTTGCCGGCGATCTTGACCGCGGCCGCGCTCGCCTCTTCCGCCAGCGCCGCGTCGCCGAGGCACGGCACGACAAGCCGGAGCGATTCGACCGTCTGAACGTTGCTCAGCGCGCCCAGCACCAGTTTCTTGTCATCCGGGCGCTTCGCCAGTCCCATCGCTTCGGTGAGCATCTTCACCTTGGCGTCGTCCGTCGGCTGCTCACCGGCAATGCGCACATAGCCTTGAAGCGCCAGCACCTGGTGCTTTTCATTGGCGGCCGACTTCGCGAGCGCCAAGAGCGCCGGCGCCACCGACGCATCCGACCAGCCGGTAAGCACGCGGACGGCCTCGTCCTGGACGGACGCGTCCGCATCTTTCGTGGCGGCCTGGACCGCCCGAAGGGCTTGCGGCCCGCCCGCTCGCCCGAGCGCTCTCAGCAGCACCATCCGCGAAGCCACGTCGGCCCCCGTAAGACCCGCGACGAGGGGGACGGCGCATTTCTCGCGTCCGCGCCCGCATGCCGCCAGGAGCGCCTCCTCGGCCGCCTTGCGCTCCGCGTCGTCCTTGGCCGACTTCACGGAACCGACGAGCGCCGACACCTGGCCTTCGCCCGCGAGGGTCTTCGCCGATTCCAGCGCCGCCAGACGCACCCCGGCATCCGGATCCTTCGCGCACGCCATCACCGTCGCGACGGTTTCCACAGCGGAGCGCGCGCCGAGGCTCCGGACGAGCGCCGCCCGGGTTCCCGTGTCCGCTCCCTTGATGGCGGCCACGATCGCGGAGTTCACGTCGTTGCCTTTCAGGGAAGTGAGGCCTTCGGCCGCCGCCGTTTTTTCCGCGTCGGCACCCGCTGCGACCTTGCCGGCCAGAACCGTCACGTCGGCCGCACCGCCCAGGGCGCCCAGCGCCTTGAGGGAGGCCACGCGGACGCTTTCGTCGGCGCTCTTTATCGCGTCAAGGACCGCCGGCCGGGCCGCCGGGTCGCCGCGCCCTTCCAGCACCTTCAGGAGTGCCACCTGGCCCACGGGCGGCAGTTGGGGGAGCGCAGCGGCGAACGCCTTCGTCGCTTCCGGGCCCGGCGCTTCCTGCATCAGGCGGACCGCCATGCTCCGGAGCCCTTCGTCGTCACCCCCCAGGGCCTTGACGAGGCGCGGCGTCGATTCGGCCGGCTTCGCCATCACCATCCCCTGGAACGCCGCCATCCGCACGTGCCCCGGTTCCTTGTCGCTGTCGAGCGTCTCGTAGATTTTGGCGGCGGCATCAGCCTGGCCGCGCTTCAGCGCGCGGGCCGCCGCATTCAGGCAGGCATCGGCGACGACCGCCTGGAGAGGCGCGGGCGCTTTCGCTTTGAAACCCAAAAGGGCGACGGCCGCTTCGGGCGTTCCGATCCGCCCCAGCGCCGCTGCTGCGGCCGCCACGATCTGCGGGTCCGAATCCCCGAGGAGCGGCAGGAGGGCGCCAGCCGATTCCGCGTCCTCGCGCATGCCCAGCGAATTGACGACGCCGACCTTCTGCAGGCCGCTCACTTTCGGAAGCGCCTCCCGCATCGCCTTCCCTGCGGCCGGGTCCGTAATCCGCTCCAGCGCATAGCGGGCCATGTGCGACAGGTCCTTGTCGGGCAAGAGGGCCGCAAGCGCCGGCACGGACGCCGACGTGCCGATCAGAGAGAGTTGGCGGCAGGCGAAGTCCTTGGCGGCCCGCGTCGCCCCGGCGCCGAGCACGCCCGCCAGCCGCTTCTCCAGGCCGGCGCGCGCGGCCGCGTCGCCGTGCGTCGCGACGACCGCCTTTTCAATCAGGTCCAGGGGACCTCGGTCCTTGCCCCAGTCATACGAGAGCAATTCCTGAAAGGCCTTGTCGCCCTCGGCGGCCCGGGCCAACGGCGCGAAGCCGGCCATCCCAACCAGCACCAGCACGGCAGCGACAACAGCGGTGTTGCGACTCATCGGCGGTCTCCTTATCACCTGGTTTCCGAAGATCCCGTATGGCCGGTCCTTCCGGACGCGGCTTCGGTCGGCGCGGCGTCGTCGCGCCCGACGTTACGTTTGGCGGTCCAGCGGATGGCGCGGGCCACAGCCCGGCGAATCGGTTCGCTCGTGAAGGCCTGCGGCCCGTGGCCGATCACCATGCAGAAGACGCGCGCGTTCTTGTACGTCCGCACCCACGCGATTTGTTTCTCGCTCGCCGCGTTGTCGGTCGAAAGCAGCAGGTGGTTGTCCGGCGCGTACGTCTGGTTACGATACCCCTCGTCGCGAACCTCGAAGTCCGCGAGGCCTTTCGTAATCGGGTGTTCCGCATCCTCCACGTGGATCTTGAAATTGACGCCGTCCTTCCAGGCGCCCATCGGGTGCGTGACGCCGTCCACCACCGTTTCCTTCAGATAGTACCTGGTCCCGGCGATCTTCTCAAACTCGGGCCAGTCCAGAAAGACGGCAATCGCATGGTGCAAGACGACGAGGCCCATGCCGCGGTCCAGGAGGCCGAGGAAGTTCTGCCGACGCTTCTCCGAAATTTTCTGCGTCATGTTGTAGAGGACCACGACGTCGTAGGGCCAATCGGCGACGTCCTCGAAGAGTTCGCTGTCGTCCTTCTGGGGCTTGAACTCGCAGACGATGTCGGGGTGTCCCTCGAAAAGTTTCGGGAACGCCTTTTGGTCGAACCCGTGCCCGCCGGTGACGATGACCGCGCGGATCGGTTTGGTCGTCGTCTCGGCCGGGCCGGCGGCCTCGGAGCCGCGAAGACTGTTCCACGCCAGGCCCACGACGCCTGCCGCCACCGCCAGAAACACCACCCCTGCCAGTCGCTTGCCTGTCATGTGTTCCCCGTCCTTTCTCGGAGTTAAAGTCGCCAGGGCTCGCGCTTCGGGCGGTCGAGCCAATGGTTCGCCTCGTCGTCGCCGACGAAGAGTTCCTTCACCGGGTCCCACTTCAGCGGCCGGCCGAGCCAGTACGCGATGTTGCCGAGGTGGCAGACGGTGGCGGCGCGGTGCGCGCGTTCGACGTCCTGGAACGGCAGTTCGCGCGTCCGCACGCAGTGGAGGAAATCGCCGTAGATCCCGCCCCTGCCCTTGTAGCCGGGCATCGAGACGGCCCGTTCGGGCTGGCGGCCCGGGACCTCGCCGAGCGTCCCCTTGAACGTGATGTTAAATTTGGTCCCCGGCGCGTGGTACATGCGGATGCCGTTGGCGAAGACGTAAGTCAGGTACTGGTGGTCCTTCCCGTCGGGGGGGATGATCCCGACGGGCCCGGTCGTTTCCAGGTCCAGCGCAAAGAGCGCCCCGCCGAACTTGTGCCCGCCCCAATCGGTCATCATGCCGCCGGAGTAATCGCGCCAGGCGCGGAACCCCGTGCCCCCGCCGTACGCCGCCGAGCACCGGTCCCGATGGTACGGCGCCCACGGGGCTGGGCCCAGCCACATCTCCCAATCGAGTCCCGGCGGCACAGGCTCGCCCGGCAGGTTGCACGGCCGGGACGGACCGCCCACTTCCACGTACACTTCCTTGACCTCTCCGGCCGCCCCGCCGCGCACCGCCCGCGCGAGGCCCCCATAGTCCTCTAGCACGCGCTGGCTGCCGCCCGAGACGACCCGGGCGTAGCGGCGGGCGGCCTCGACCATCGCCCGGCCTTCCTTGACGGTGAGCGACAGGGGCTTCTCGCAATAGACGTCCTTGCCGTGGCGGCAGGCCCAGATCGTCGGGATGGCGTGCCAGTGGTCCGGCGTGCCGATGCAGACGGCGTCAATGTTGTCGCGGGTAACGATCTCGCGAAAATCATTGTACGCCGTACAGTCCGCGCTTCCGTACCGCTTGTCCACGGTGTCCTTGGCGCGCTGGCGGCGGTCCTCGAAGACGTCGCAGACGGCGACCATCTGGACCTCGGGCGAGCCGAGGAAGGCATTCATGTCGCCCATGCCCCGGCCGCCGACGCCGATGGCGCCCATGACGATCCGCTCGCCGGCGGCCGGGCGGCCTCCGGCCCCAAGGGCCGTGGACGTCAGAACGTATGGCGCCGCCACCGCCGCCGCAGCCGTCGTCCTCAAAAATTCCCGCCGCGTGCGACGAGTATCCGAAAGCGACATGCTGCCTCCTTTCGCATATCCCTTAAACATCCTCGGGCCCCGGCAGTTCCGGTCATTCTCACCGGGCCGACGCCCCGGCGGGCGCGGACCTCACCATGCTACCGGACCCGACCGGTTCCGCAAGAAAATTGTTGAAAAGGAGCGTTGAAGGGGTGTGCGGCAACGTTTTCCGGCGTTAGGCGGCGTGTCACGCCTCCGTCTCGTGCCATCGCTCCATCGCCTCTAAATCCGCCAGGGCTCGCGTTTCGGGCGGTCGAGCCAGCGGTTCGCTTCCGCATCGCCGACAATCTGTTCCTTGTCGGGATCCCACTTGATCTTGCGGCCGGTCAGCATCGCGATGTTGCCCAGGTGGCAGATTGTGGCCGACCGGTGCCCCACCTCCACGTTCGCCACAGGGTCCTGCCGGCTCCGGACGCACGCGATGAAATTCTCCTGGTGGTTTACGCTCTTAACCAGGTGAACCTCCTCGGGGCCGAGCCTTGCCTTCAGGAGCGATTTCGGCTCGGCGTCCATGGAGCCGCGGGTCACAAACACCCACCCCTCCGTTCCCTCGAACCGCACGCCGTTCGGGCCGTCGTCGATGATCATCCGGATGCCGTCGGCGTACCGGCACTCCACGCGGAACTTGCCGTGCACGTCCCACAGACCGTCCGACGGGAACTCGCCCCGCCCTTCGATCTCGATAGGGCCCGTCCGCTCGGTCCCCAGGCCCCACTGGGCGATGTCCACGTGATGCGCCCCCCAGCCGGTCATCATGCCGCCCGAATAGTCCGAGATCCGCAGCCAGCCCGGACGCCCGTACCCCTTCTGGGGATGCACCCTCTCGACCGTGTACGGCGCCCAGGGGGCCGGCCCAAGCCAGAAATCGTAGTCCAACCCCTCGGGCACCGGCATGACCGGCTGCACGGTTGTCCCCGGATCGGTCGGCAGGCCGACGCGGACCGTCTGGACCCTGCCGATGCGTCCGTTGCGCACCAGTTCGCACGCGAATCGGAACTGCGCGTCGGACCGCTGCTGCGACCCGACCTGGAGCACCCGGCCATAACGGCGCACCGCCTCCACCACCGCCTGGCCCTCCCGGATGGTCAGCGACAGAGGCTTCTCGACATACACGTCCTTGCCGTGCCGGCACGCCTCCAGCGTCGCGATTACGTGCCAGTGGTCCGGCGTGACGACAAGCACCGCGTCAATGTCGTCCCGCGCCACCAGGTCGCGAAAATCGCCGTACGCCGCACACCCCTTGTACTCCCCCTGCCGCAGTCGCGAGGCATAGTGTTTCTCGACCTCCTCCTTCGCCCGCGCAGCCCGGTTGGCGTCCACGTCGCAGACCGCGACGATCTGCGTCCGCCCAAGGAACCCGCGCAGGTCCTCCATTCCCATGCGGCCCACGCCGATGCAGCCCATGCCGACCCGGTTGCTCGCGGCCTCCTCGTCCGGCCCGCCCAGCGCGGAGGACGTCAGAACGTACGGTGCCGCCACCGCCGCCGCCGCAACCTTCAGAAATCCGCGCCGGGAAACGCCTCCCTGTCGTGCCATAAGCCGCCTCCGCTTCAATCCGATTCGCCACGCTCTTCGCTACGCCGTCCCAATTCTTTTTCCGCCGCGCCCGAGGTTTCTTTCGGCGTCGCGCTAGGCGTCGCGTCCGCCTCCAGGTCCCCCAGGGCAAACTGGATCCCCGCCAGAAGATGCCGAAGAATCGCCTCATCCCGGTAGACGTTCTCGTTATGCCCGAACGCCGTGTAGAACACCCGGCCCCCGCCGTATCGGCGGATCCAACTGATCGCGTAATCGTTGTCCGCGCGTCCTCCCTTTGCGCGCTTTGCCGGATCCATCTCGGACGTATCCAGGCTCAGGAGGATGCGGAGTTTCTCGCGCGAATACGGCTGGCGCTCGAACCAGTACGATTTTCGCGAGGGTTTGTCGGCAAAGACGTAGACCTCCTCTTCGATCCGGATGTCCTTGCCATGAAACATGGCGGTCAGCGGGCTGTTCGGGTCGTCAATTTTGATCGTGGCCACAAACTGGCCCCAGGCGTGGCTGTCGAACCGGGCGCCGAGCATTTCGCCGAACTCCGGCCACGCGTAGAAGCACGCTGCCGCCGCGTGGATAGCCGCCAGCCCTTTCCCTCCGCGCACAAAGTCCGCCAGGCTCTTGCGCAGCCGCTCGTCGCGCTCCCGCGCCCCTTTTTGCGCCTCGACCGGCAGTTTATCCAGATCCTTCGACAGGAAAAGTTCCCCTGTCGTATGGTTCAGGAACACGGCGTCGAACTGCGCTAGCCTGTCGGGCTCGAACAGGCCGATGTCCTCGCTGACGACCGTTTCATACGCCCCCGTCTCCCGTCCCATCCTCGTGATCGTCTCGGCCGCGAATGGGATCACCGCGTGCCGGGACCCCAGGCACAGGTTGAAAACCAGAAGCCGGCGCGCCTTGGCCGGCCGAGCGGCTGCGCTCTTCGGCACGAGCGGCCCGGCGCTGCCGGCCGGCTCCTCTGCCCACACCAGCCCGACGCCAAGGCCCACTATCGCGGCCACAATCAGCCATCGTCTCACGTCACCCTCCTCGCCTCGGCTCATCCGCCTTCCCGGGATCCCGCGCCTGCGCGGCCGCGATGAAGGCCTCGATGTTCTCGGTCGGCACGCCAGGGGGCACGCCCCCGCCGCACGACAGGACCAGCCGGCTCGTGTCCGAAAGGCCTTCGAGCGCCGCCGCCACGGCTGCGCGGACGTCGTCCGGCGTGCCAGCGGCCAGGACGTCGCGCGGCGGGATGTTGCCCACAAGGGCCACCTCCCCGCGCGTCCACTCCTTCATCTCGGCGAGCGAATGGTCGCACGAGAAATTAAAGAGGTTCACGCCGACCTCCGCGAGGTGCGGCGCGCAGACCCGCCCCGGTGCGTCGTTGTGGAAGAAGCGGACCTTCGCCTCGAACGCCCCGAACGCCTTCTCCAGACACGGCCCGGCGAACGCCCGGAAGTCGTCCTCGCCGACGAAGCCGACGATGTCGTCCAGCAGGAAGATGCCCTCGATCGTCTCGAACGTCGCGGCCTGGAGGCGGAGCCAGGCGACCAGGAAGTCCGTGACCTTCCCGAGCAGGGCGTGGACGCGGTCGGGCTCGATCTTCATGGCCACGAGGAACTCGGTATTGCCCATCAGGAACGCCGCGATGTTCATCGGCCCGCGCGCCACGGCAAAGCGAATGGCGTGGCCGGCCTCCTCGATAGTCGGGCGCGCATGCACCAGCCGCTTCAGCACCAGCGGCGGAAGGCCGTGCCGCGACGGGTCGGGCGTGGCGAGGTCCGCGATCTCGTCCGTGCCGCCAAGCACCGGCTCGGCGTAGGGGAACTCGTTCTCGTACCAGACGGGCCTGGCGCCGAAGGCCGACGGCTCGGTGCACATGCCGAACTCCGACCAGAACCCCGGCAGGAACATCGCCTCGGGGAACCGGTCGATGGCGCGGCAGTTGGCCTCCAGCCACAGGCGCTCGGACGTGAAGTAGTCCAGGATGCTCATCCCCGCCCAGTTCGGCAGCCAGGGGCTGTCGATGATGAAGCCGACCGGGAGCGGGTCCACGCGCCAGCCCCTCACGACCGCCAGCAGGGTGTCCCATTGGGCCCGGTTCACGGAGGCGCTCCTCGTGGCTCGCGCTCAGAAGGTTTAGAACGCCTCGATCTCCTGCGGGTAGCCGGTGAACCAGTCCTCGTCCGGGCTGGGGAACGACCAGCCCTGCTTGGTGCCGGTCTTCTCGACCACGTAGATATCGCGAAAGTTCTCCTCCACCGGGTTGTACGCCTGCATGGCGGTGTTCGGGTTGATGTTGCAGACGACGCGGTGGTTGTTGGCCGCCACCTCGAGCCAGTTGTGGATGCCGCCCAGGATAATGTCGGAGGCGAAGATGGTGGCGATGCACCCGTCGGCGAACTCGACGTGCATCATCGAGAAATCGTCGATGTCGTGGTAGTCGCAGCGGATGTGGCCCTCGTCGCGGAAGGTGGGCATCCGCGTCAGCGCGTGCGTGCGGGCCGTGACGGTCTTCGGCAGGATGGGGTTGCCGTTGCGGGCGCGTCCCTCGACACGCTTCAGGTACAGGGCGGCCGTCAGGGGATGGCACCCCTTGCCGATCATCACGCCGCCGCCGCTGTACTTCCAGAAGGCGTAGGTATGGGCGTGCGAGCCGCTGTGCGCTTCCTCGCCGTGAATCCACAGGACCTGGGCGCCGGTCTTCTCGAGGATCTCGCGCTCCTTCTGAATGGCTGGCGCGTAGACCCAGTTCTCGGCATAGAAGATGCGGCCGCGGCTCTTGGCCTCGGCGTCGAGCATGCGGCGGACGCTCGCCAGCGCCTCCGCGAGGGCCGTCTCCTTGGGGAACGTGTCGCCGTGGAACCCCTCCGACCCGTCCCCGCAGTACCCCGTCAGCGGTTTCTCGCAGATCACGTCCTTGCCGGCCTCCAGGGCAGCGACGGTGATCTCCTCGTGGAACGCCACCGGCGCGCAGACGTGGACGAGGTCGACGGCGTCGATGAGTTCCTCGCGCGTCTCGAAGCACCGGATGCCGCGCTTCTCGGCGTACTGGCGGGCCTGGTCGGCGTTGGCGGCGAAGACACCCACGACCTCGGCGTTGACGCCCGAGACCTTCCTGGCGGCCTCGTAGTGGAAGGTGGCCGAGAACCCCGCTCCGATGATTCCGCTACGGACCGTCTTCTTCGGCATGCGTCACCTCGCGTTCAGGGTTCCAGGAACACCGGCGGCAACGGCTTGGGACGATTCAAGCAGAAGAAGGGCGCCGTGTCAAATGCCCCACGGGCTCCGCCCTCGCTCCGGCCCGCCCCGCCGACCAAGCCAGCAGAATCGCCGCCACGCCCCGCAGAAAGTCGCGGCGCGTCACGCCTCCGTCTCGTGCCATCGCTCCATCGCCTCTAAATCCGCCACGGCTCGCGCATCGGCCGATCCATCCTGCGGGCGGCCTCGGCGTCGCCGACGAACTCCTCCTGGACGGGGTCCCACTTCAGTTTCCGGCGCAGGCGCATGGCGATGTCGCTCAACTGGCAGAGCGTGTCGGACCGGACCGCGACCTCGATCGGCGCCACCGGGTCCCGCCGCGACTTGATGCACTCCAGAAAATTCTGATGGTGATTGTTGCTGACGGGCAACCGGACCTCGTCCGGGCCGGCCGTCCGGCGCAGCAGCGACTTCGGCTCCGCATCCACCGTGCCGCCCAGGTGCCGCTCCTTCACAAACACCCAGCCGTCGGAGCCCTCGAAGCGGACGCCCAGCGGGTTCTGGTTACCGTCGGTGAAGTTCATCGTGACGCCATTAGCGAACCGCAGGTCCACGTTCCACGCCAGGGCGCAGTCGCACAGGCCGTCGCGGGGGAACTCGCCCGTGCCCTCGACCTCGACCGGGCCCGTGCGGTCCGTCCCGTTCCCCCAGGCGGCCATGTCGATCGTGTGGATGCCGCAGCCCGCGAGAAAGCCGAGCGCGTAGTCGCTGATGTGGAACCAGTGGCTGTTCGAGACGCGGTTGGCGGTGTATGGCGCCCACGGGGCCGGTCCCAGCCAAAGGTCGTAGTCCAGCCCGTCGGGCACCGGCATGGACGGGTAGTTGGGCGAGGAGCGGCTGAATCGCGTCCCGACCTTGATGGTGTGGACCTTGCCGATCCAGCCGTTCAGCACGATCTCGGCCGCCAGGCGCGTGCTCCCACTGGAGCGCTCCTGCGTGCCGAACTGGAACACCCGGCCGTAGCGGCGCACTGCGGCGCGGAGGGCTTTGCCCTGCTCGATGCTCAGGCCCAGCGGCTTCTCGCAGTACACATCCTTGCCCGCCCGCACGGCCTCCAGGGCGTGCAGGACGTGCCAGTGGTCCGGCGTGCCGATGCAGACGGCGTCAATGTCCGGCCGGGTCACAAGGTCGCGAAAATCATTGTAGGCCGTACAGTCCGCGCTTCCGTACCGCTTGTCGACGGTGCCCTTGGCGCGCTGGCGACGGTCCTCGAAGACGTCGCAGACGGCGACCATCTGGACCTCGGGCGACCCGAGGAACGTCCGCATGTTGTCGGTACCGCGGCCGCCGACGCCGATGGCGCCCATGACGATCCGCTCGCCGGCAGCCGGGCGGCCTGCCGCGCCGAGGGCCGACGCCGACAGGATGTACGGCGCGCCTAACGCAACGGCGGTTGCGCCCTTCAGGAGGTTGCGGCGGGTGATGGCACTTGTTTTCTGCATGCGTCTGCCCCTAATAACACGCGCCCCTCAGGATAGGTGGCTGACCAGGCTTCGCCTCGCCCCTCAGCCCTCGGCCCTCAAAAGTGCCACGGGGCCCGCGCCGGACGAAACACCGGCATCATCCGATTGGCCTGGTCGTCGTTAATGAACTTCTCTTGCACGAGGTCCCATTTCAGTTTGCGCCTCAGCAGGCAGGCCGTCAGGCACAGGTGGCAGAACGAGGCGGTTCGGTGCCCATCCTCGGCCGGGGCCATGGTGGGGCCGCGCGTCCGGACGGCATTGACCCAGTCGGCTCCGTGTCCCCGGCTGCGGCCCAGGTTGACCTCGCCGGCCCCGATGACCGATTTCAGGAGCCCCGGCGGGTCGGCCTCCAGCGCCCCGCCGTGGATGGCGACGAAGACCCAGCCCTCGGTGCCCTCGAACTTGATGCCGCGATGCGCCTTAGTGATGTTGCAGATGGCGTTGGTTGGCGCGTTGCCGCTGTCGACGATGATCTTCAAGCCGTTGGCGTACGTGAACTCGATGTGGTACTCGTACGGCACGTTCCAAAGCGGGTCCGTGAGGAATGTGCCGCGCCCCTCGATCTCCACTGGGCCGACCAGCAGCGGCCCCGCGCCGAGCAAGGCGATGTCGTTGACGTGGGCGCCGCGGTCGGTCAGTTCGCCGTCGGAGTAGTCCATGATCCAGCGGAAGTTTCCGTGGCACCGCCTGGAATGGTACGGCGCCCACGGGGCCGGACCCAGCCAGCGGTCATAGTCGAACCCCTCGGGGACCGGCTCGGGGCCCGTGGCGCCGGAACGCATGTTGCCCGTGGGCAGCCAGGTGCGGATGGTGTGGATCTTGCCGAGGCGTCCGTTGCGGACCAGTTCGCAGGCGTAACGGGTGGTGCCGGTGGATCGCTCCTGGCTGCCGGTCTGGAAGACGCGGCCGTAGCGCTTGATGGCGTCGGCGGCGGCGCGGCCGTCGCCGATGGTCGAGGCCATGGGCTTCTCGCAGTAAACATCCTTGCCGGCCCTGGCGGCCATGGTCGTCAGGAGGCCGTGCCAATGGTCGGGCGTGGCGATGACGACGCCGTCGATGTCGGGCCGGTCCAGGATCTCGCGGAAATCCTTGTAGTCCTTGCATCCGGCGTACGTGCCGGGGGCCTGCTGGCTGTAGGCATCGTCGACGCGTTTCTTGGCGCCCGCGCGGCGGTTGTCATCGACATCGCAGACGGCCAGAACCTGGACATCGCCGTTGCCCAGAAAGCCGCTCATGAGGCCGCCGCCTCGGCCGCCCACGCCGATATGGGCGATGCCGATGCGGTTGGAGGCCGACGGCCGGCCCGCGGCCCCAAGGGCCATGGACGTCAGAACGTATGGCGCCGCCACCGCCGCCGCGGCCCCTTTCAGAAAACCTCTCCGTGAAACGCCCGTCTTGCGCGCCATGCGTTTTTTCCTTTTCCGTCAGATTCGCCACGGCTCCCGTTTCGGGCGGTCGAGCCAGCGGGCGGCCTCGTCGTCGCCGAGGATTTTTTCCTTCTCGGGGTCCCACTTCAGCGGGCGTCCGAGTTTGACCGCCAAGTGGGCCAGGTGACAGATCGTCGTGGACCGGTGGCCCGCCTCGGGCGGCGCGACGGTTTCCCGGCGCGTCCGGACGCACTCGAAGAAGTTCCCGAAGTGGTCGTTGGATTCATAGAGGCGGATTTCGTCCGGGCCGAACTTCTCCTTCAGCAGCGACGGCGGGTCCGCCTCGATCTTCCCCCGGTTGACGAAGACCCACCCTTCAGTCCCCTCGAAGCGGTTCCCGTGCGGCTGTTCGTTGGCGGTGGTGTAGATGAGACGCACCCCGTTGGCGTACCGGCACTCGACGTGCCAAGTCTGGGCCGTGTCGTAGAGCCCGTCGCGCGCGAACTCGCCGCGGCCCTCGATCTCCACGGGACCGGTGTGGTCGGTCCCGTTACCCCACTGGGCGATGTCCACATCGTGGGACCCCCAGGCGGTGATCCAGCCGGCGCAATAGTCCTGGATATGGTACCAGCACTGGCCTCCGGCGCCGCCGATGCCGCCGAAGCAGCGGTCCTTCGTAAAGGGCGCCCAGGGCGCCGAGCCGAGCCACTGGTCGTAATCGAAGCCCTCCGGGACGGGCGCCGGCTGGGTGGAGCCGCCGCTCAGCCCCACCGGGTCGCCGACGCGCAGGGTGTGCACCTTGCCGAGCCGTCCGTTCAGCACCAGTTCACAGGCGTGCCGGTACCGGCGGTCCGAACGTTGCTGGGTCCCGTGCTGGAAGACGCGGTTGTAGCGCCGGACGGCCTCGACCATGGCGCGGCCCTCGGCCACGGAGTAGGCGAACGGCTTCTGGGAGAAGATGTCCTTGCCGGCCTTGGCTGCCTCGACCGTGATGAGGGCGTGCCAGTGGTCGGGGGTGGCGACCATAACGGCGTCAATGTCGTCGCGGGCCAGAAGGTCGCGGAAATCGTTGTACGCAGCGCAGCGGTGCTGCTTGGCCAACTGGTCGCAGCGGTCCTTGCGCACGTCGCAGACGGCGATGAGTTGAACGTCGCGCGTTCGGCCGGCGACGCCCACATGCCCGCCGCCCATGTCGCCGACGCCGATGCAGCCGACGCCGATCCGCTCGCTCGCCGGCGGCCGGCCGGCCGCCCCGAGGGCGCTGGACGTCAGAACGTACGGCGCCGCGACGACCGCCGCAGCCCCTTTCAGAAAATCTCTCCGTGAAACGCCCGTCCTGCGCGCCATGCGTTTTTTCCTTTTCCGTTAGATTCGCCACGGCTCCCGTTTCGGGCGGTCGAGCCAGCGGTTCGCCTCCTCGTCGCCGACGAAGAGTTCCTTCACCGGGTCGAACTTCAACGCGCGGCCGGTCCAGAAGGCGATGTTGGCGAGGTGGCACGTCGCGACGGTGCGGTGGGCGATCTCGATGTCGCGGAACGGCCGCTCACGCGTGCGGACGCAGTGGAGGAAGTCGCCTAATATCCCGCCGCGGCCCTTGTAGTGCGGGATGTCGATGCCGGGAGGCACCGCTCTCGGCTTGCCGCGCTCCGGCACCTCTCCCTTGGTGCCTCGGAACCCCAGGGGCCCGTCCCACGCGCCGCCGAGGTACATCCGGACGCCGTTGGCATACTTGTAGGTCAGGTTCTTGACCTCTTTCCCGTCCGGGGGGATGATCTCCACCGGCAGGCTCTTGTCATACAACTGGCTGGCAAAGAGCGCGCCGCCGATATGGTGGGCGCCCCAGTCGGTCATACCGCCGCCCGAGAAGTCCCGGCAGCCGCGCCAGTTGAACGGGTGGTAGTCCTTGTTGTACGGCCGCCACGGAGCCGGTCCGATCCACATATCCCAGTCCATGCCCTCGGGCACGGGCATCGCGGGCCGCGGCATCTCGCCGGACGGGCCGCCGATGTTGACCCATATCTCCTGGAGGTCGCCGGCGGCGCCGGACCGCATCATCCGGTGGTACCAGTTGTAGTCTTCCCAGACGCGCTGGCTGCCGCCCGAGAACACGCGGCCGTAGCGGCGGGCGGTCTCGACCATGATGCGGCCTTCGCGCACCGTCAGCGACTCGGGCTTCTCGCAGTAGATGTCCTTGCCGTTGCGCATGGCCTCGACCGTCACGACGGCGTGCCAGTGGTCGGGCGTAGCGCAGAAAACGGCATCGATGTCCTTGCGCGTGACGAGGTCGCGGAAATCGTTGTAGTCGTCGCAGCCCTTGAAGGTGCCGCTCGTCTTCTCCTGGGCGTAACGGATCTCGGCGCTCTGCTTGGCCCGCGAGCGGTAGGCGGAGTCCACGTCGCAGACGGCGACGACCTGGACCTCCGGGAAGCCCATGAATCCGCCCATGTCGCCCGAGCCCTGGCCGCCCACGCCGACAAAGCCCATGACGATCCGCTCGCTCGCCGGCGGCCGGCCGGCCGCCCCGAGGGCGCTGGACGTCAGAACGTACGGCGCCGCGACGACCGCTGCCGTCGTCCTCAGAAATTCCCGCCGCGTGCGACGAGCGCCCGACAGCGACATGCTGCCTCCTTTCGCATGTTCCTTAAACATCCGGGGAAGCCGGCGGTTTCGGTCATTCGTACCGGGCCGACGCGCCGGCGGACCTCCCGCCTCGTACCGCGCGACCCACTTGTAGCCGGTCTCTCGGCTGATGCCGAAGATGCGGCACAGTTCGGCCATCGCGTACCGCCCCGATTCCTGCTCCACCACGAACCGCGACCGTTCCTTCATGGGACAGGTTTCCTTCCACGGCATGGGCGATGCTCCTTTCGCCCACCCATCGGCAACCTGTCAACCATGTGCCCGGTTTGTACCGGCATCGGCCTTCGCAGCCGGCCGCAGTAGACCCCGGCGCGCCTCCGCAGGATGCTGCGCAGGGGTTCGGATAGGCTCTAAACAGGATCGACGTACTCCTTGAGCCGCAGCACGTTCTCGGGCGGAGTCTCGTACGGCAGGGCACCCGTGCCGATGCACGACTTCCTGACGGTTCGCGCCAGGGCCACCACGCGGTCGGCCTCGCGGCGGTTCTCGTCCCATGTCCCGCCGGCTACGATGCGGTGATCCATGTTCACGCGGACCATAACCTCCGGGTGCGCCCGCATCTTCGCCATGAAGGCCGGCTGATCGCTTTCCACGGGGCAGCACACGTAGCCGCAGCCCATCCCCAGGATGAACTCGAGAATGGGCACCGTGTTGCCGCCGATCACAAACGCCACCGGGTGGCCCACGATCTCGGCGAACTGGTCCAGCAGCGGCCGGACGGCGGGCACCTCAATCTCGCGGAATTGCCGGGGCGATAGCAGGGGCGGCGTGGCCGCCGACTCGAAGAAGGCGACGTCGACGCCCGCCTCGGCAATCGCCCGCACGAACGGCACCTGGCCCTGGGCCACGTGCGCGAGGGCGGCCCGGGCCCGGTCGGGCTTCGTCAGGCAGCCGACCAGCAACGTCTCGAAGCCAATGAGGTTGGCCGCGATGGAGAACGGCCCGCTGACGGGCATGCGGACGTCGGCCTCGGGGAACTCGCGCTTCAGCCGCGCGGCGGCCGCGATGGCCATGCCCAGCCGGCCCGCGCGCGGGTCGAAGGGCGGCAGCGCCGCCAGGGCGTCCAGGTCGTTGAACGGGTGCTGGCTGATGGCGGGGATGCCCGCCCCGTCGGGGCGCGGCACGACGGCGCCGTACGCCTCGGCCTCGAGGTTGTAGATGTCGATGCCGACGACGATCGGCCGGTGCTGGTACAGCCGGTACGCCGCGGCATGGCCCTCAAAGAGCAACCCGGCGTCGCGCGAGACCTCCCAAGGCGTCCGGTGGATCAGGATCGCCGCGTGCTCGTAAACGGATGGCGAGAACTGCATGAGCGCGTGTCCTTATTCCGGCAGCGGCTTGCCCTTGGTTTCGGGGCCGAACGGGATCACCGCCAGGCCCAGCAGAAACACGCTGGCGACGGTGAAGGCGGCGTAGCGGAACGGACTGTCAATGCTGCCCAGGGAACTGAGGAGCGTGAGGTGCAGGTCCGCGTACGCCGTGGTCAGGTACCCCAGCACAAAGGGAAACGTGGCGGCCAAGTACCGCGCCGTGTTGTAGCAGAAGCCGACGCCAGAGGCCCGCAGGCGCGACGGAAACAGTTCCGGGAAGTAGATGGAGTACCCCCCGAAAATCGTCAGCGTCCCCAGGCCCAGGATCGGGGCCATCCACCATATCTGGTTCGGCTGCGTCATAAAGCCGAACACGATGAAGACCGACACGATAGCCACCAGGAACATCAGGGCGAACGACGGGCGCCGGCCCAGGCGGGCCATCATGAGCGTGAAAAGGTATGTGCCGATCGCGGCAGCGCCGTTGAAGAGGATCATGGCCCAGCCGACGTAGCGGTCGCCCTCGCTCTTATCGGTCACGACCTCGCGCACGAGTTCCGGCAGCCAGAAGCCGATGCTCCACAGACCGACGACGCCCGCCAGGCCCAGAATAAATCCGACGATGAGGTTGCGCCGCCAGCGCGGGTCGCCGAAGAGTTCCTTCCAACTGCCGAGTTTCTGGCCCGCCTTGGCCTCGCCGCGGCGCTCGGCCTCCTTGATGCGGACCCACGCCTCGGGCTCCTTCAGACGGCGCATGACAAAAATGACCAGGACGGCCGGAAGGGCGCCTACCAGGAACAGCCATCGCCAGCCGTCCCAGCCGAACATTATGGCGCTGGGCTTCAGGTAGAGGCTGGTAGCCGCCGCCACCACGTTGCCGCAGGCCGCCAGCGACTGGAGGAACCCCAGGGCGTACGGCCGCGAGCGGGCGGGCAGGGTCTCGGCCACCAGCGAGACGGCGGCGGCGAACGTGCCGCCCACGCCCAGGCCCGTCAGGAACCGGTAAATCGAAAAATCGATCCACGATACCGAAAGGGAGGACAGCGCGGTGAAAAGGGAGTAGAAGAGGACGGACACCACCAGGGTCTTGGCGCGGCCCCACTTATCACCCAGGTAGCCGAAGAAGATGCCGCCGGTGGCCCACCCCAGGATCAGGATCATCGTCGCGACGCCGCCGTAGTACTTGATGATCTCCTTCGCTGTCCCCTCGGGCAGGAGTGCCGTGATCGCCGGCGTGCGGCTCAGCGTGAACAGTTGCTGGGCCATCGTGTCGAACAACCACCCGAACCAGCACACGAGCAGGACAAACCACTGGTAGCGCGAGAGGCCCCGGTACCAGGCCTGGGTAGAACGCCTCGATCTCCTGCGGGTAGCCGGTGAACCAGTCCTCGTCCGGGCTGGGGAACGACCAGCCCTGCTTGGTGCCGGTCTTCTCGACCACGTAGATATCGCGAAAGTTCTCCTCCACCGGGTTGTACGCCTGCATGACGGTGTTCGGGTTGATGTTGCAGACGACGCGGTGGTTGTTGGCCGCCACGCTCGTTTGCCGCACGCGAACCCCGAATTCCTACTTCGCCGCCTCCGCCGCCGGCCGATGCACCACCGACTCCCACTCCGCCGCCAACACCTCGCGCGAAGGCAGGTCGCCCGCCATCACCTGGAAGGCGTACCGCACCTCGAGCGTCTCCCCCTTCTTCACTTCCTTCTTGAAGAACGCCCCGAACCGGCCGTAGTCCCGGTACGCCGACCAGATCGTGCCCTTCGGATTGCCCGGATCGTTCATCTGAAGCACGCTGTATTTCTTCCCGCCGAGAACGTAACTCATTCCCACCCACGGCAAGTCGGTCTCCTTCTTCACGTCCGTGTCCTCTTTCGGGAACACGTACTTCGTCGCCGCCTTCTCCACCTCGTCCGCCGGCCGGTAATGAACGCCCGCGTGCTCCGGGTCGCCGTCCAGAACGATGTCGCACCGCGCGGCCTTGAGTTTCGACTGGAAAAGAATCGTCGCGATCGTCGCGCCGCCCGGCTGAAGCACCGTCATCGACCGCTCCTCGATGACGACGGGCTTGCCTTCACCGTCGTTCCAGTTGACGAGCGACGTCACGCGCGCCAGCACCGGCCCCGCCGACTGCTCCAGGAACTTCTGGTGCACCATGCGCACGCCCTTCATCTGCCACCAGTCGCCCACCTTGTTCCCGTCGTACTTCAGTTTCATCCACCCGATGAAGATCCCCCGGTGGTGCGTGTACAGGCCGCCGGGGCCTTTCGTCAGCAGCGTTCCATCGGGCGCCAGGACGTGCAGGTACGGCTTGTACGTCTCGCCGGCCCGTTTCTCCGTCGACGTGTCGCTGGCGTACATGTAGCGAGCGACCGGCCGGCCCGCAAACAGAACGTCCAGGTGGTCGCCCGCGGTGTCCGCAAACGAGAAGGCGTCCTTGGTCGGCGCCGGCCCGCGCGACACCCGCGCCGTCCATTCCTGCGCCGTGCCCGCCTCCGCTTTCGGCAGAATCCACCACAGTTCCGTCCCGCCGCCGGCCGCCGCAACGATCTGTCCCGGCACGGTTGTCCCGCCGCTCGCCATCTCGACGCGGAGCGCTCCCGCCTCCGCCCCGGCCAGGTCCGCCGGCAGCGCGACCTTCGCGCCCACCGGCACCTCCGTCCCCGCGGCCTGCGGCCGCACCACGAGGCGCATCTCGGCGCCCTCGGCCGCCGACCCCACCGCGCCCATCCATCCCGCCAACATCACAACCGCCGCTACACCCGCCAGGAACCGTTTCATGTTCGTCGCCTTTCCTTCCAAGGACGGGGCCATCATACCAACGGACCCCTGCCTGTCACGCCTTTTTCTTGGCGGCGAAAAAACCCCGGGGAAAAGACCCCGGGGGTCTTTTTCGCACATTCCACCCTCGCATTCGACACCCCCTTCGGGTATCCTATAGACAGGCCCGCCCGGATTGCCGGGCGACCAAGTCCGGAACGTCCCGTTTAAGGAGGTCGCGCCATGGCTCTGAAGGTCACGCAAACGGAAGTCTGGGCCGCGAGCATTCAGGACAAGCCCGGCGGTCTGGCCGAAAAACTCGAGGCCCTTGCCAAGGCCGGCGCCGCCCTCGACTTCGTCATCGCTCGCCGCTCGCCCGACAAGCCCGGCACGGGCGTCCTCTTCGTCGCCCCCTTGAAGGGCGACAAGGCCGTCCAGGCCGCCAAGGCCGCCGGCTTCACCAGGACCGACAGCCTCCACTCCGTCCGCCTCGAGGGGCCCGACCAGGCAGGCCTCGGCGCGCGCCTGACCCGCAAACTCGCCGACGCCGGCATCAACCTGCGCGGCCTGTCGGCCGCCGCCATCGGCGACCGCTTCGTCTGCTATCTGGCGCTCGATTCCGCCGGCGACGCCGCCAAGGCCGCCGACCTCCTGAAAAACTTCTGACACCCGGCGCGCAAGAAAGCGGGCGCGGGGGTTCAAAGCCCGCGCCCGCCGACCGTTCGCTTTTTGGCCTTGCCGCTTGCTTGCCACGCCGTAGTCCCGATTCATCGGGACGAAGGTGGGCGGCTTAGCCGTCCGTTACCGTCTCCGCCGACGCAGGAACATGGCAATGCCGCCTATCCCCAGAAGCGCAACCGTCGCGGGCCTGCCCGCCGTAGCCCCGTGCCCGGCTCTATCGCCTCCGCCGCCGGCGCAGGAGCATCGGGACGGCAACCCCCGCCAAGAACAGGAAGGCAGAGTCGGGCTCCGGCACCATCTGCCACCCCAGGCCGTAGTCCCACAGGAAGTTGCCCTGCCCGCTCCCACGCACCACGTCCAGCCGGTAACTGTGCCCGTCCAGGAGGTTGAACCAGATATTCTCCGTGTTGTCGAGGGTGCTGGC